>CANBWW010000036.1 GCA_947373235.1 Candidatus Altimarinota bacterium
AGAAGAAATAAAGAAAAAACTTATGGAAATAAAGTGAATTATTGATATTCATCATGTCCATATATGGTCTCTTTCTACGACTGAAAATGCTCTTACCGCACATATTGTCATAGAGGAATGAGCGAATGAAAAAATGATAAAAGATAAAATTCGTCACGAACTTGAACATGAAAACATACATCATGTAACACTGGAAACTGAATATGTAAAGTGTGAGAATAAAGATTGTTGATAAATATTTTTTGACAAATATTAATTTTTAATTAAATTATATACGTTCCTAGTATGTATTTAGGGAAATCTTAATAATTTGATTTTCCCCATCTATATTCAGGATAGGGGGAAAGGAGGCTGTATGACGTTCACTTTTGTTTTTATGATACTGTATATCTTTTTCGCTGGCTATCGCTTCGGGGATAGAACGAAGGCAAGAAAAGTTTGCATTCGTGAGACTGAAAAAGCAGATCGCAAGACTCTACTGATATTCGAAATGGTTATCCATTTCATTGTTGTAATTATCTTAATTGTGCTTTATTTCTATTGGAAATAAAGCACAACCCCTTGAGAACACCGCCTCCCAACTTTTGGATCAGGCGGTTTTTTTTATTCTTCAGTATCAACCATATTTCCTATTTTTTCGTAAAGTTCATAATAATTCTTTACGAATGCTTTTAGTTTCTCATCTTTTGGAAGAAAATATCAATTCTCTGAAATAGTATACTGGGAAAGGAATTCCGATGCATCTTTTTTTGCAACATAATTCTCTATGAGATCTCCATAATGTTGAGTGTATAAATTTTTCAGTATCTGATATTTTTCATCGGTATAGTCCATTTCTACTTTATTTTCATCATCCAGAAATATAATCCCAGAATCAAAAAGAATTTTGAGGTGAATAAGTCACTCAGTATAATATGGAACCACTTCAGTTTGTTTCATCCAGTCTATAAGTCTCACCGATCTAGTCACCAGTCCTACGATGATATCTTCCTTGAGTTCTTCTAGGGGATTCTGGAAAAATGCCATCAGTCATCCAGTAGTTGCTTTCCATTCCTCTATATTTTTAAAATTTCATGATTGATTCATGACTATTTCCGTATCTCCTTCGATCCAAAGTGTGTGTCAAAATTCATGACCAATAGTTTCTATATCGTAGAGTTTGTAGAACTTTTTCTCATCGGAAAGTATCTTTTTTTTCTTTGTTCGGATCTGATCACTGAGAGTTTTCTTTGAGAGTACCATCGTTGGTTGACTACGATAGTGTGCGAGTGCTTTTTCTGGAAAACCAAAAATCTTCTTTCCGTGTACTTTCGTGACTTCTTTATCATTTGGAATTACCTGAGCTGAGGGAAGTCAGTTCAGTCTTGCTCCATAATAGGTGAGAGGATTGGATATATAGAGTTGCACTTTTCAGAGACCTTGAATAGAAAAAATAGCGACATCAGAATCACTTTTTATATTTTTTTCTCTCAAAAAATTCTCGAACATATTTGTCATATCACGTTGTACCACACTTTCAAAAAGTTCCGTATTTTGAAGACGAAAGTCCCACTCAGGAGCAACAGCTCATCTATAGACATCTTCATATTTTTCTAGTGGATGGACGATCTGAAATGGAGTACGTATTTCCATCCAGGCTTCATCTACTTTTGACCACTGGGTAACCAACTGGTCAGTATTTTTTTCAGAAAATGCAGATATCAAACTCTCCAAATAAGCTAAATATTTATCTTTTTTTTTATATACTTCGTCTTGTTCAGTTTCGAGATTATTTTTGAGTTCCTCTAATTTTCCTATGATTTTGTTTATTTCCAGAGGAAATGCATCTTTGTATGCAAGTTTTTTATATCCATCGCCGTCTTCTTCGAGTATGGAATATGATCGATCAGCTTTTTCTCATCCATGTCACGTATCGAACAGATTATTTTCTTCCAGATATAGGAGTATATTTTCCTGACTTCCAAATCGATCTTTAAGTTTTTTATTTATACCATATATGAGTTTTTCATTCCAGGATTTATGAAAAGTATGAAATTCCTTTCAGACAGTATGAACTCATATGATGAGCGTTCGATAAAATGGTGTTAGGAGTTTTTCTGTTTCTATCGTTTTGATCAGTAATCCATGAAGTTCATCATGAAAATCCTGTACAAATGAAAAAGCCTTGGTAAGGGTATTCATCGTTTTTTCATGACAAAACCCCGCTTTTCTTATATAGTTAAGTAAACTATCTTCTCTGAGTTTTGAGATTCTATCATAAGCTATGTACCGATTTTCTTCCGTTTTCTCTATTTCAAGAGCATCCAGAAAACGATCCAAAATCAGCTGTTCAGCAGAAATCTCTTTTATTCCATTACTAAGTTCGTTCAGAGAATCTATACGTTTCGAAATAAGTGTATGAATATATCGAATATCTCATTTCATTTTGATGATATTTTTTTCCGCATCGAGTGACAAAATTTGATCTACTATCGCTCCTCTTGTTTGTGGTAATGGAGTATTTTCTCATGATTCGTCTTGCTCGCGAGGTATATTTTGCATAGAAAAAAGTGAAATGATTGAGTGATTATTATGTATGAAAAATAGCTTTGTCAAAATATTCACACTTTACGAAAAAAGAGCTCAAAATCTCTTTATAGCCCTCCTATTTTTTTCGTCAATCGATTTTATCATCCTTATTTTCCATATCATATGATTTCCGATATACTTTTTCCGTATTTTCACTTTTATTAAGTTTTTCATTCTTATGAATTTTATTTCTGGGCTCACTGGTGTACGTGCTCTTGCTGCTCTCGCAGTTGTGATCTATCATCTCAATCAGCGGATTCCGACTCTGGGTATGGGCGGATGAACATGGAATATTCATCAGTTTATCGGACACTTTTCAGTGATGGTGAGTGTCTTTTTTATGCTTTCTGCATTTTTTCGATCACTTTCTTACTGGAAAAATACGGATACTCCAGAAAAAATCCCAGCATTTTGGCCATCTTTGAAAGATCGGTGGTTGCGTATTGCACCTGCATATTATGTGGTACTTTTTATAAGTCTCATCACGACTTATTTTGTGTATGGTTTTTCTGGGATGAATATGCCTGCCTTTTTTTCGGGTTTTGCATTTCTCACGTGGATATCTCCCGATACACTTTTTCCAGTACTCTTAAATGGTCCACTTTGGTTTATATCTTTTGATATGATTGGTTGGATCGGGACCTCACTTTTCATGATGGGATGGTTTCATCTTGATAAGAAACACAGAGTTTGCTATGCGATTTTTATAACACTCCTGACTCTCGGACTCCATTTTCTCTGGATCCATCTTCCATGGTCGCATACAGATGGAATCGCTTCCGTCTGGTTTCCGATCTATAATCCATTCCTGTTTTTTCTTCATTTTCTTTTTGGTATTGCTGCAGCAGGGATAGTCAATTTCTTGATAAAAAGAAATCAAAAAATATCTGCTTGGTTTGATGTTGGGACTCTTGTAGTCGGATTGATTGCTTTTATCTCTGTTTGGATGATCCGTGATCTCGGTGACTGGGTGTCTTGGCCAACTGGACCATACCATTTTCCATGGCTGACAACACTCATCCTCCTTACTTTCGTTTTTCTTCCGTTTACTCGATATCTCTGAAAGATACTCGATAATCGTTTTTTTGTTTTTACTGCCAAGATTTCTTTTAGTCTTTTTCTGATTCACGGGGTGATTATGGAAATTCTTCGAGTTTTTGTTTTTCCATCTCCACTTACACTTCATACATGGATTTTGTATGCTATCCTGACACTGATTCTTTCATATCTTTTCGCTTGGTTCCTCTATCGATTTGTAGAATTTCCATGTATTCCCAAGAAAAATAAATAACTTCCTATGATCAACTTCCAAAAAATCCACTCGGTTGCCATCGTCTGAGCTTCTGAAGATCCGAAAAAAATCGGAAATATACTTATTGCAAAAAATCGCAAATTTGAAGGAAAGATCTACGGTATAAATCCAAAATTAGGTTCCGCGTATGGATTTGATTTTTATATGGATTTTTCATCGCTTCCAGAAGTTCCAGATATTGCTGTTTTTGCTATCCCCGAATTTCTCATCTACGATGCTCTCGAGTCAGCAGGAAAGAAATGAATAAAAAAAGCGATTATCATCACAGCTGGATTCAAAGAAATCTGAAAAAAAAAAGAAGAACTCAAACTTCATACCATTGCTCAGAAGTACGGTATCCGATTTTTATGACCAAATTGCCTTGGTTATTGAGACACTTTCAAGTGACTCAATCTGAGTTTTGGAGGGAATTTTTTCGAAAAAGGAAATATAGGAATCATATCCCAGTCCGGTGCGATGGCGGTGGCTATCACCGATATTCTTTCTTCGCGCTCACTCGGATTTTCTACATTTTTCTCTCTTGGAAATAAGACCGATATAGATGAATCCGATCTGCTTCTGGAACTTCTCGAAGATCCAAATACCAAAGTCATCGCACTGTATCTCGAGAATATTGCTCGTGGGGATATTTTTCTCGAAACTTTGAAGAAAGTCACTACAAAAAAACCAGTTATTGTCATGATCTGAGGGGTTTCTGATCTTGGGAAAAGGGCGACGTCTTCTCATACGGGTTCGCTTTCATGAGATCGAAAAATGTACGAAGCGGCTTTTACCCAAGGCTGAGCTTTGCTTATATATTCTCTCGAAGAGTTCTTTGATCTGCTCGAGATTTTCTCACTTGCTGGAGAAAAAACGCTTCATGGAAATCCATTTCTTATTACCAATGCTGGATGAATCTGAGTTCTTGCTACTGATCAGTGTAGTTTTCATAGTCTCGAGATCGCGAGTATAGAAAAAGAAGAAGATGGGAAACTTCGAGTGAATATGCCTTCTATGATGTCGACGAAAAATCCGATCGATATTATCGGAGATGCCGATAGTCTTCGAGTGAAGCAGATTCTTGAGAATATTTCTATGATCCGCAAGAAGGCAGATATTCTCTTTTTCTTCACGATTCAGGCAACGACGGACATAGAAAAAATAGCAGAAGAAATTATCATTTTCCAGAAATCTCATCCTGATTTTCAGATATTTGTCTGACTCATTGGATGAGAGACGATTCATACTGCTCGTTCACTTCTCGCTGATGCTCGGATTTTTGTTGCGAGTACTCCAGAGTCTCTCATCAATTCCTATTCACATCTTCTCAACTGGAAAAATGGAAAACCAAAAATTCCAGAAAAAGTTATTTCTTCTCTGAAAAATTCCGAAAGTTCACCACTTTTGCTCGATCAAAATAAAACGGAAGATCTCCTTTCGAGTTATTGACTCTCCACGAGTCAAACGTATCAATATACTGATCTTGAGAGTATTTTACGTCATGTTGATACATTTCCTGGCCCATATATTCTCAAAATTGCTGGAAAATCGATCGTACATAAGTCAGATATCGGTGGTGTGATCGGTCCAGTTTCATCACCCGAGAAAGTTCAGTCTGCATATGAAAAACTCCTCGAAAATACAGAAAAATATATTTCAAAATCTGAAATCGATGGAGTGACGATCGGAAAATACATCGTTCCATCTCCATTACTCGAGTTTTTTTTCTGAGCAAAGAGAGATCCCAACTTTGGTCCAACTTTTGTTATTGGTGCTGGTGGCATTTTTCTGACCGTACTCGATGATACACGTCTCTATATCGGAAAATGGGAAAAATCAGAAATCCGAAAAACTATCCAGTCACTTCGCTCGTATCCAGCGATTTCTGGCTATAGAAAACAAAAAGTAGCTGATCTGGATCTCATCGTTGATATGATCGATACTTTGTCTACTCTTTTTCTCGAACATCCAGAAATCAAAGAAATCGATATCAATCCGATTCTTTTCGAAGATGGAAAACCAGTGCTCGCAGATGCAAAAATATATCTTGCATAAAAGGATAGAATTATTTTCCTGACAAAAATTTTCCTTTTTCCAGATATTTTCTATACTCAATCTATGACTCTTAAGCTCGAACATCTTTGAAATAGGCGATTGGCCTATAATTCCTTCAAATACAAAGAAAATCCAGTTCTTCGTGAGATTATTTCGAGTGAAAAACTTCAAAAATTAATCGAAAAAACTCCAGAAAATACGATCGTGGTTCTTGGTGGTGATGGGACACTGCTTGAGGCGATTCATCTTTTTTATCGTGAAGAAGTGATATTTCTCGGTATCAATTATGGAACGAAGGGATTTCTTATGAATCCTGTTTCTATTTTTGAAAGTCAGGAAGATTTTACACTCACGAGTTATCCACTTTTAGAGTGTTCCGTCGATGGTGAAAAATTTATAGCGTTCAATGAATTTGATATCAAAGCGGGAGATGGGAAGATGCTCCATGTTGATCTTTGCCTTCTTCCTGAAAACCATATTACGATCGTAGGGGATGGTATCGTGATCAGTACTCCAGCAGGATCTACTGGGTACAATGCGTCACTCGGCGGACCGATCCTTCCTCATGATATTCCTGCATATATCATCACTCCGAAAGCTGCATGGAAACCACGTGGACAGTCTCCTGTGATTATTTCTGATCAAGATACCATCCAAATCTGTCCGATTGGTCGAAAAACTCCAGTCGAAATGTATGCAGATGGACAGCGAATCAAACACACCTTTACTAATGGAGTTCCGATCACTCTCGTCCAAAAAAGTGGAGCTGTTCATCTTTTGGTTTTGGGTCATGGTACGGATCACTGGAAAGCGAAGGTTTTATCGGAACAGGGATTTAGTAAAAAATAATCGGTAAAAATATGCCACACTGGTCACATCTTTCTTTTGAGTGAAAACACGTTGATGAGAAAATCCTTCATTTTTCTGGGCCTTCACCGATTCGAACTCGGTATGAAGTTTTTCGGATTCTTTTTCCTTCTGTGATTGTCACGATAATCATTATTTTTCTTGGTGTCTATAGTATCCTTTCGTCTGCTACCACCACATTTCTCGTAATTGGAATTCTTCTTTTTATGGCATTTTCTACGTGGTACAAGCTCCACCGTGTAAAGCGAAATTATATCATCATCACCTCGAAACGAGTGATTTTCTCAGGTCTTGATGGTTTTTTTAAGGATTATGTAAAGAAAATAACTTTTGATAATATCCGAAATGTGAATTATTTCACCGATTCATTTCTTGGAAAAATTTATGGATTCGGAACTCTGGAGATTCAGAGTTCTCATAACGGTCAGAGTGATATCCACGTGTACCATATTCCCCATGGGAAACTCATCACTCATTATATCGATAAGATTATCTCACTTCCACAAGAAGAGCGAAAAGATTTTCCTGCGTTTGATCCTGCATATTTCAAAAATTGGAATAAATAAAGAGTTCGGATTACAACATAAAAAATGGTTCTACAAAGAGCCTTTTTTATTGACTAATTTTGTATGAAAAATATAATATATCTTATATAATTTTATAGACTGTATGTCAATCGATAGTTTTGATCGTTCCGAAGGAGATGCTAAGAGATTAGAACCTCTAGTAGAAGTGATTGCCTGAGGCATTCAAGAGAGAGTAGTATCTATTCAATCATTATCAATTCCTGATGAAACTCGCATGAAAACGGAGAGAGTATCTCAAAATATGCCCCAAGAAATATATGAAAAGATAGAAAAATTGAAAACGAGTTTCAGCGTTCTGTCGTATAAAGATACCACTGCATATGCATATTTTCTAGAGATTTTGAATTCCCCATCAGGATCAACTCTCCAGGTGAATTCCTTTTTATCCGAGTTGATAAAAAGTATTCGAAGTAATGCTTTGAAGAGCCAATTTCCAAGTGATTTGCAAGGAATTTTTAGGCAAATATATGCTGAATATGCTGAGAAAAACAAATTTTCTCTAAAAAATAAAACTGATGAAAATACTATTTTTTGTGATCTGAAACTTCTTTTTATTGATCATACATATGATCCTGAGATATTCTCGCGTAAAAGAATCACTCGAACAGATACTATTGTTGCTCGTTCTCCAGAAGAAAATGTGAGCATTTTTTTGAAACATTTGGAGAAATTTTCATTTGATGAAAAAAAGACAATGAAGGATGAATTTTTAAGAGTTCTCGAAAATGCAAAAGAATGATCCGAAATCGATACTCTTTTGATTCTTTTTCAGAGAAAAAACCTGAATTATAGAAAACCAATACATCTTACTCAGTTGATCGTGGCTATCTATGGTTCATACACGAAATCAAAATTTCTCTATAAAAATGTTCCTATGCTCGAACATGTACAGAGATTATTTCTTCCTGAATTTCCAGTTCCAGCAAATATTTTAAATAATACAGAAGAAATTTCTAAACCAGAAAAATCTCAGGAAATAATATCATGAGAACCACTCGAAAAATCCCCATCATTTGAGGAACTTCTCGCGATAGAATTGAACTCGAAAAACCTTCATCTCTTTCAAGAAACTCTATCGAAACTTCATACGTACGAAGATATGAATGTTCTGATTAACTATCTCCACAGACAGATAAATAGTACTGGACAAGTCAAAAATCTATATCTTCTTCAGTATATTTTTATGTCTCTTGCGAGACTGAGTGAACAGATGAAACAATATAAAGAAGTGGCGAAAAAAGATCAATTGAGGCATAAGCTTAATACAGCACTCAATGCTTTTCGAAAAAGTGATCTTTTCCTTTCAAAAATACCATATAATCTCACATATTTTTTGGCTGAGAATTGTAATATAGAAAAAAAAGTTGCAACTTCTCTTTTAGGATCATCTACCAATCATCTTGATGGGAGATTTAAAAAACGACCAAAGTCACCAATAAAAAAGAAATAAATCTTATTTTTCTATCATCTTTACAGCCATCATTCCGATACATCCGATAAGAAAAAATATGATCGTTCCATATTTATTTCGACTTTGGGCATGTATGAGAGGAAGGAGATCAGCCGTTGCGACATAGAGAAGGGAACCACCAGCAAATGCAGTCGTGAGTCCTGTAAAAATCGGAGAAACATGTCGTAAAATACTATCAGAAATAACGTATC
>CANBWW010000037.1 GCA_947373235.1 Candidatus Altimarinota bacterium
CTTTCTCTTCCTTTTTTATATAATCTGCACGCTTTAAAAAGAACTGAGTACTTCTTCTAATTTGGTCAGTTATAAAAACGATCATTTCTTTTCTAGGCTTTTATATCCTTCTTGCCGTTCGCGGTAAGATATTTAACCCATAGGATTTATGAGAAAATACTCCCTCATGATGATTTTGAATCCATCTCTTACAGATGCGGATCGTACCACTTTGGTCGAGAGCATCGAAGGTGAACTCAAAGAAGCAGGTGCTACGATCGTAGAAACTGCGCACCCAGGTGAACAACGTCTTGCTTACCGCATACGTGGTTCTGAGAATGGTTTTTATCTTCTTTATACTCTCGAAAGTGAGTGAAAAGATGGATTCTTCGCTACATCGAATGCCTTTAATATCAAAAAAGATATTTGGCGTTATATGTTCTCGAAGATCGAAGATTAATTCTTATCCTTTTTCTTTCACTTATGCGAACGATCAATAAAGTTATTCTTATCGGAAATGTTACAAAAGATCCATTTATAAAAACGACGGGCGCACTTGCAGATAAAAAAATAGCTACCTTCACGGTCGCTACCAATCGTTATTATAAAGCGCCAAATGGTGAGGCGATGAACGAAGCAGAGTACACGAATTGTGTTGCCTGGGGACCTCTCGCTGAACGAGCAGAACAATTTCTTACAAAAGGAAAACTTGTGTATATAGAAGGTCGACTGAAAACTCGTATCATCGATAAAGAAGATGGAACGAAGCTTCATAAGACGGAAGTAGTCATCGGTCAACTTATTTTTCTCTCAAAAAGAGAAGATACTCATGAAGAAATGGTTCCTGAAGATTTTGATGATTTTTCCGATCTCGAGACTGATAAGTTCTAGTTTTTGAATGATTCCATTTTATTTCCTCCTTTCACTTTATTGTTATGGCTAAAAAAACAAAAAAAGTTTGCCCAATCGATGCAGAGGGGATCAAGGTAATTGATTATAAAGATATCGTTCTTCTGAAGAAGTATCTTACAAAATTCAATCGTATTGTTCCTCGCTACTACAGCGGTGTCACTCTTTCGAATCAAAAGAAGCTTGCAAACGCGATCAAACGCGCTCGCTATATGGCTCTTCTTCCATATGTACTGGAAGTAAAACGTCCTTCATCTCTATCCACTACTGCTTCTGTAGCTCCAGTGGTGACTGATGATGTTGCAGTTGCAGTATAATTCCTAAAAAGCTTTAAAAAAATCACCTCGGTCAGGAGGTGATTTTTATTGGTATATTGCCTTTTTTTATTTATCTTTAGATCACAGTTTATGTATATGTAAATATTTTTTTATAAAAATCTTTGACTTTTTTTTCTATGAGTGTTATGATGAATCAGTCAATTTACTTTTTATCTTTTCGAATATGACACTTAGAAATGGTTTTTATACCCTTGTTGGCTCACTTTTTGTCGCACAAAATAGTTTTGCAGCAAGTACAACAGCTGGAAGTGCTGCAGCTGATTCTGCAACCTTTTTTGGACAAAATAAGGCAAATGCTCTTGCTGGAGGTAACAGCGCTACTGGTGAAAGTGCGATTATACACTTTATTCAGCAAGCCCTTGGCTTCGTGACTCTTATTGCTGTTGCCTATGTGCTTTGGGCTGGTTTCCAACTTATTACTGCTGGTGGTGACGAGGAAAAGATGAAGAAGTCAAAAACGACGATTATCCAAGTGGTTATCGGTATAGTTATTATGTGGCTTGCTTTTTCGATTGTTACTTGGGTTATGGGTTCTCTTACGGCATAATAGGAATAAATTTTTTTATAAAAAATCCTTGAGAAATCAGGGATTTTTTTTTTGTCTTTTCCTCTGCATTCTGTATAGTGATGCTATATATTATATAGTCTTTTTTATGGCATACGATCATATCTCTCTTGAAAAAAAGTGGCAAAAATATTGGGATACAAATAAAGTTTTTGAAGCCAAAAATCCTCCTTTTTCTGAAGAAAAACCAAAAAAATATATTTTGGATATGTTTCCATATCCTTCTGGTGCAGGTCTGCATGTAGGACATCCGAAAGGGTATACAGCAACGGATATTGTTTCGCGTTTTTATCATGCGAACTGATACAACGTCCTTCATCCTATGGGATTCGATGCATTTGGACTTCCTGCCGAAAATTATGCTATAAAAACTGGAACTCATCCAGTGGTGACGACGGCTCATAATATCGGAGTTTTTACTCAACAGCTTAAGGCACTCGGTTTTTCTTATGATTGGGATCGTACGGTGGATACGACTGATCCGGAGTATTATAAGTGGACACAGTGGATATTTCTGGAACTTTTCAAAAAGTGACTGGCATATGAACAGGATTTGCCGATTAACTACTGTCCAAGTTGTAAAACATGACTCGCGAATGAAGAAGTGGTGAATGGAACGTGTGAACGTTGTGGAAGTACAGTCGAGCGTCGTGCCATCCGTCAGTGGGTTTTGAAAATCACGGAGTATGCTGATCGACTTATTTCTGACCTCGATGGACTAGATTGGCCCGAAGGGATCAAAGAAATGCAAAGAAACTGGATAGGGAAGTCCGAAGGATGTGAGTTCGAGATGAGAAAATCCGATGACAATACAAAATCGATTTCTGTCTATACGACCCGTGTGGATACTGTTTTTGGTATGACGTATGCAGTATTGGCTCCAGATCATCCGAGTGTTGAAGATTTTATCACTGCAGATCATCGTCAAAAGTGTGAAAGCTATATCGCCGATGTAAAAAGTAAATCGGATCTTGACCGAACCCAGGATGGTGGTGAAAAAACGGGTGTATTCACTGGATCACACGTGATGAATCCATATAACGGTGAATATGTTCCACTTTGGATCGCTGACTATGTTCTCGGACATTATGGTACGGGTGCAGTGATGGCTGTTCCAGCTCATGATGAGAGGGATTTTGAGTTTGCAAAAAAATATAGTTTACCCATAAGACAAAGTATTTTTATAGATATTGATTTTTCGATAGAAAAATGGGAAAAATCGTATGGAAATGATGGAACGGTAATCGCACTAGAAAATACATCTTCACGGGAAGCTCGGAAAATTCTCACTGAAAAAGCAGAAATCGAAGGATTTGGAAAGAAAAAAGTGAACTATAAACTGCGTGATTGGCTTTTTTCTCGTCAGAGATACTGGGGAGAACCGATTCCACTTATTCATCTGGACATCGAATTAGTAAATACACTTCCACGTATTGCTGATATTTCTGAGGCAATAGATCCAGAAATGGCATACGTGCTTAAGTCAGAAGCAACTGAAGTCATGAATTCATGAGCCCTTTGTTCCAAAGGGAAATTTCGTGAACTTGTTATCGGATGAAAAATCATTTCTCCGATATATGATGGGCTGTATTCCAAAATCATCCTTGAGCCAACACTTCCGCTCAGACTTCCAGAAGTCGAGAGATATGAGCCTGCAGGAGATGGACAGTCACCACTCGCAACACTTCCAGAATGGGTGAATATAGAACTTGCGAAAAATCTTTCTGGAAAACGCGAAACCAATACAATGCCACAATGGGGTGGAAGTTGCTGGTATTATCTGCGTTATATGGATAATAAAAATCCAAATGCTTTTGCTTCGAAGGAAGCACTGGATTATTGGAAAAATGTCGATGAATATGTATGAGGTACGGAACATGCGGTTCTTCATCTTCTCTATGCTCGTTTTTGGCATAAGGTGCTTTTCGATATCGGTATTGTTCCTACGATCGAACCATTTCAGAAACTTACAAATGTCGGCTTAATTCTCGGACCAGATGGAAATAAAATGTCGAAATCAAAAGGAAATGTCATCAATCCAAATGATATCGTGAACGAATATGGTGCCGATACACTGCGTCTGTATGAGATGAGTATGTCAGCCTTTGTAGATGCAGCACCTTGGAGTACGGAAGCGATCGTCGGAGTGAGGAGATTTCTTGACCGCGTGCATACCCTCTATACCGATCGTCCAAAGCGTGCGAAAGATGAGATGAAGACCATGAAGCTCCTTCATAAGACGATCAAAAAAGTAGGAGAAGATATAGTAGATTATAAATTTAATACGGCGATCTCTTCTCTTATGATTCTCTTGAATGAGTGACTTCCTACGGATATCGAGTTTCAAAAAGAGTGGAGAGAGAGTTTTTCTATCCTTCTTCACCCGTTTGCTCCACATATGGCAGAAGAACTTTGGAATATTATGAACAATAATGGTTCAATATATGATCAAAAATGGCCTGAATATGATGAATTTATGTTGATCGATGATGATGTGACGATCGCGGTTCAGGTAAATGGAAAACTTCGAGGTACTCTTACTTGCCTCAACGGTGTCGCTCAAGATGAAGTTTCAGCTCTGGCTTATAGTCATTCGGATATTGAAAAGTGGATCACAGGAAAAATATTGGTGAAAGAAATATTTATCCCGAATAAGATGCTCTCTATCGTCGTAAAAGATAATGAATAAATTTTTCTATGCAACATGCTGCTTCTGCCATAATCATAAATAATAAAAAAATCCTTCTAATAAAAAGAACTCAGTCGAGTCCAATGTTCCCAGGATATTGGACTCTTCCTGGAGGGAGGAGCGAAGGAGATGAGACCTCTAGAGAAACTGTGACTCGGGAAGTTCGAGAAGAAATGGATCTTGATTTTGTTCCGACAGAATTGTTTCATACTTCCTCCGTCGAATATCTCGGAGAAAATCTTAAAACCCATCGTTTTCTGGGTTCTTATTCTGGAAATATAACACTTCAAGAAGATGAGTGCGATGGGTATGCATGGTTTGCCTACTCTGAGGCACTCGCTCTTCCACTCGCTTTTGATTATCGAGAACTCATAGAACTGCTCTTCGAAAAAAATTTCCTGTAAAAATAAAAAAAGACCATTTTGGTCTTTTTTTATTGAATCCATCCATCCACGATATCATCGATGATTTTTCCGAGTTTATGAGGATCGTGTCTCACAAAGTCATCATCATTGACTATATCACGCTCGATCACTTTATATGATTTGTTTAAAAATTGACTATAGTCTTTTATTTTGAGAGGTCTTTTATTTTCCTCATCTTTATACTTTTGTATAACTTCATCATCTATATACCCATTATTTACAATCACATAATCGAGCTTTCCAGGATCGATATATCGTTCTATAGTATCTATAAAATCTATGACTTCCATATTGGTAGTCTCACCTCGTTTCGTCATGGCATTGCATACGTATATGATCTTTCATTTACTTGCATGCAGTGTTTCTTTCATTCCTTTTGATAGGAGATTTGGAACTATGCTGGTATAGAGGTCACCAGGACCTATGATTATGTAATCAGCATTGAGTATCGCTTCACGAGCTCTTGGATTTATATTTCATTCTGCACCTACCAGCCATGCATCGGTGATATTTTGGTCGATATTATGGGTTCGTTCTCCTGGATTTTTATCAGAAATATCAATATTTTTTTCTCATATTATTTCTGCTCCATCTTCGAAACGAACACCGAGGTGGATATCTTCGAGTGTGACGGGAATAACTCGGCCACAGACATCGAACATAGTACACATGATATCGAGTCATTTTTCATAACTTCCACCTATATCTACGAGAGCAGTAAGAAGTATATTGCCTATTTTATTGGAACCGATAACTCATTCTTCGTCTTTAAAACTGTATTCGAACAGTTTTCGAACCATATCTGTATTTTTTGCGAGTGCAGCGATCGCTCTTCTCATATCTCCAGGCGGAAGAATCCCGTATTTATCACGTATAGAACCTGTTGTTCCTCCATTATCTGCAACAGATATGATGGCTGAAAGATTATATTCTTGTTTTTTTTTGAGTCCGTACAGAACATTAAATGTTCCCGCTCATCCACCGATAGCAACTATATTGGTCATATAAAATCAGTATAAAGTAGAGATAAAATAAGGACTTTATTCTCCTTGCATTTTTCCTATAAACTGTATGATTATAGTGCTTTTATTTTTTTATCAACTGAATTATGTCAGGTCTATTTACACTTTTGATCATTCTGGGTTTTGCGATTCTTTTTTCAGTTCGAAAAATCAATCAAGGAGAAATCTGACTCAAAGAAACACTCGGAAGATATACGAGCACGACTGGTCCGGGTTTGAGTTTCGTTTTCCCATGAGTACAATCGATCCGAAAAGTGGATATTCGTGAACAAGTTATCAATGTTCCAGAACAACAGATTATTACTAAGGATAATGTTGCGGTGACGGTTGATGGAGTTGTGTATGCTCAGATCACTGATCCATACAAGGCAAACTATGATATCAATAATGTTTTTGTAGCGGTTGTATCTCTCGCTCAAACCAATCTTCGAAGTGTACTCGGAACTATGGAACTGAATGATACACTCTCGAATCGTGAATCGATCAATGCAAAACTTCTCGAATCTCTCGATCGAGAAACAGCAAAATGGGGAATAAAAGTGATGCGTGTGGAGATCAAAAAACTTGAACCACCAGCAAGTGTACAAGAGATGATGAATATGATCAAAAATGCACAGAGTGAAAAATCTGCAAAGATCACTCAGGCAGAAGGGTACAAGGTTTCACAGATCACTCAAGCCGAAGCTGATAAACAGGCAAAAATCCTCCAAGCCGAAGGACAAAAAGAATCTCAAATTCTCCAAGCTCAATGAGAGGCAAGTGCCAAAGTCGCCATAGCTGAAGCAAACGCTAAAGCTCTTGAACTCGATGCGGTGGCTGCACAAGAATTTTTTAAGGGAAATGCTGTGGTGAAGGCACAGCTTCAGACTATCCAAGCATCCCTTGGAAATAATACAAAATATATACTCGATAGCGATATCCTTGCGGGAGTTTCGAAGATTTTTGGTGGTATCAAATAATTCCTATACTTTTTCTTATGTCTTCTTTTCTTCTTTTATGGATCGGTGCGGGTCTTTTCTTCTTGATTATTGAGATTTTTACAACTGCTTTTTATGGACTTGCTTTAGCTATTTCTGCATTTTGAGTGGCACTCTATGTATGGATGACATGAGAAATAAATCCGACTTTCATACAAGGATGTATTTTTGTTCTCCTTTCAGCTTTTGGTGCATATGGGTTTCCAAAGTTTTTTTCAAAAAATGCAATCGAATCTCCTCAGGGTCTCGATGTTTATATCTGAAAAACTCGAAAGGTAAAAAAAGTAGGTGAAGATCTCAAAATCTCTCTTGATGGAGTGGATTATCTCATAGAATCTGATGGACTGAAAGCGGGTGATAGTGTAAAAATCACGAGTCGAAATGGATCGCTTTTTACTGGAAAAATCCTTCCATAATATGCCAAAAATAAAAGAACGAAAAATACAGATACTGAAGCTGATCGTCGAGGAATATCTCAAAACTGGAGAAATCATGGGATCGAAAAATCTGCTGAAGAAATACGATCTTCAGGTTTCTTCCGCAACGATCCGTAACGATATGCTGTCTCTTGAAAAGATGGGACTTATTTTTCAACCATATAATTCTGCTGGTCGACTCCCGACCAATCGAGGACTCAGAGTATTTGTAGATTATCTGATGGAAGCGATGCCTGCTGTTTTTATCGAAGCTGAGCAAGAGTTTGAGAAAAAACTGGATCAAAATCGTATCGATGATATTCTCTATGGTCTGGTTGCAAGACTTACAAAAATTACCGATGAGATCACTTTTGCTTGTATTCCCACATTGGGAACCTCCTATTATCTCGGACTTTCGAGCTATATAGAGCGGCATCATGGGGTACTCGGAGAAGAGATGTATCAAGTGATAAAATGTCTCGAAAACAAGCATCAGTTTATCGATTTTCTTCAGTCACTCGATATTTCTCCGAGAGTTTCGGCTTTTATCGGTGAGGAAAATATAATCCCCGAACTCGAAACATCGACGATGATCGTGAAAAAGATCGAACTTTCCGGATTTGTAGGATATCTCGGTATTCTCGGTTCTACGAAGATGGATTATGCTTTCAATATATCTGCACTTAGGCAGGTTCTCTAAATAGATTTGCTTTTCCCCTCCATTTTCATATACTCGCCTCGTCTTTCTGGTGTATTTTCCGGTTTGATGATTTTTATCTAAAATACTTTTCTCCACATACTATGGAACACTCTGCAAAAAAAGCTCTCATGGAGCAATTCGCGACTCATAAAGGGGACACTGGTTCTCCAGAAGTTCAAGTCGCCATCCTGACAACTCGTATCAATACACTTCAAGATCACCTTGCGATCCACAAGCAAGATAACCACTCACGTCGTGGTATCGTCATGATGGTAGCAAAGCGTCGTAAACTTCTTGATTATCTCAAGAGAAAAGACGAAGCTCGTTACACTGTTGTTATCGAAAAACTTGGTCTTCGAAAATAATTGTTTTCAAAATAAAAATCCCTATACTCTAAAAAGTTTAGGGATTTTTTTTATACACTCATTTCATAGATATGTTTCCACTTCCTATTATTTTTCAGCCAAGAAAATATACTTCCCACCTTTTGATCATCATCTGTATTATTGTATCTGTACTTGGGTTTATAAAACCTGATTTGATCCAGATGTTCTGATTGTATCGATCTCCCGATAATAATCTTGTGCATCTTTTTCTCCAGATTCTTCTGTTTCAGTTTCTCCATGGAAGTCTCCTGCATCTTTTTATGAATTCATATTTTCTCTATTCCGCATGACCAGAGATAGAAGTCCGTATGAAAAAAAATAGATATATTCCTTTTTTCATCACGAGTACACTTTTCGTCGCTTTTTCTCTTTTTCTCTTTGCTCCGTCGAGCCTCACGATCGGTATTTC
>CANBWW010000038.1 GCA_947373235.1 Candidatus Altimarinota bacterium
AGATTTTCCCGATTCATTCTCCTTTTATTGCAAAGATCGTCGTTCTTCGTCAGTTCAAAGTTCGTCGCAAGTCTATTAAGTATATTCGTGATCTTACTGGTAAGGCCGCTCGTCTCAAAGAAATCAAATAATAATAAAATCCTCCATCCTGCGGAGGATTTTTGATATTACTACATCAAGATTCCTAAGAAATAGTGGAATTTAAATTTAGAATAAATATTATTGCCCCTCACACTTCTGATCATCAATAACTACAGGATACAAAGAGTTACTCAACGATTCAGCTTGCGCCGTGTCATACGCTCTTACTCTTTCATCTGTATTTAATATTTTATTCTCTAGATCTAAAGCATTTGGATTTTTATGATAAAAGCATAATATTTTCAAAAAAGATTTGGAAACTTCATCAATGCTAATTGATTGGTAATTAATGATTTTCTGATATTCTAATATAATCGGGTTATCTATTTCTGCTTTATATTGAGAGTCTTTTGCAGCAATCCTTTCTACATCATCTCGCACACCATTCGTATTCACATCAACCCCCTCAAGGGTCGCATTATTTTTTACTGGATCAGGCTCAGGTGGTACCTCAATACCATTGATTACTTCCATTTTTACACTTGCATCTTGGTTACAAGCACTCATGAAAAGTACCAAGAAAGATAATATAGCAATCTTTGTAATAGTTTTTTTCATAAAATTAATGTTTAGAAGTGTGTTTTTTTATAGTATCAGATATATTTTTTGTGTCAAATATCTATTTTTGTTTCCCTCAAAATAAGACTGATTCTCATATAAAAACTTTCTTAAAATCTCGAAAAAAACCTTGCTTTTTCTGTGAAGTTCGTGTGAAGCGGCTTACTTGGGAACTCGACTACATATCGTGTACAATATGCTCTGTCAACCTTTTTTTTTCTTTTGACTTCATCTAAAAAAAGAATAAAAAAGACACCTACATCAAACATGAAACTTAGAAAAATCGAAAATCCAAAAAAAGTCAAATTTCCCTTTACAGATTACTTTTCATGTCCCAAGTTTTTGAGTTTTCACATCTAAAAGAGGCAATCACCGCACTCTCGCTTCAGATTCGTAGACAGGATTTTCTCACCTATTTTAAGAAATTTTCACTCGTTTCAGTAACAGAAGATCGAGTAACTCTCTGAGTTGTTTCATCCTTTCACCGAGATAATCTCGCAAGTAAGTTTTACGATGAAATTAAGAGTGCGATTTTGAGTATAAATCCATCTATCACTGCGGTAGATATTGTCGTCGATGATGGAATCGAAACAAAAGATGAAACTCAGATGATCGACTGCCGTGTTTCTTTAAAAGACCAAGAAAAAGTTACTAAAAAGCAACATATAGAAGGAGTAGAAATAGTTGATGGAATCAATAGTCGTCTGATAAATGATCGCTATCGTCTCGATAACTTTATAGTGGGACCTGCGACGCAGCTCGCTCATGCGGCTTCTGAAGCAGTGGCTCGTAAACCAGGATCATCATATAATCCTCTCTATCTCTATGGAAACGTCGGACTTGGGAAAACACATCTTCTCCAGGGAACTGCGAATGCTATCCGTTCAAAACATAAAAATCTAAAAGTTGTCTATACGACGGCTGATCGATTTCTTACCGACTATGTTGCGAGTATAAAAAGTCGTTCCGTCGATAAACTCCGTGAAAAATACCGTGCGATCGATGTGCTCGTGATCGATGATGTCCAGTTCTTGGCTGGAAAAAAACAAACACAAGAAGAACTCTACAATATCTTCAATATTCTCTACGAAGCAGGAAAACAGATTATTCTTTCTGGAGATCGTCCACCAAAAGAACTTACCGAACTCGAACCTCGTCTTCAGAGTCGATTCGAGTGGGGAATCACTGTCGATCTTGGTGAGCCTGACTATGAAACTCGTCTTGCCATCATCCAAGAAAAATCTCGAGCACGAGAATTTCTCCTTCCTTCTGAAGTGGCAGAATTCATCGCTGAAAATGTAACCACCAACGTTCGTGAGATCGAATGAATCCTCAATCAAGTGATTGCTGAGTATGACCTGAAAAATACTCCACCAACACTCGAAAATGTAGCGTATCGTCTCTCCAAGCTTGCTGTTCGCTCTATCACGACGAGTTTGACGGAAGGACGTGCTATCCGTATGGGTCAGTGTAGTTATGAAGATTTGATACAAGCCGTTTCTGGACACTTTGGTATCGAGATACGTATGCTTCTCTCAGAAGATCGTAAGAAGGAAAATATGATCCCGAGACAAGTAGCGATGTACCTTCTCAAAAATCGTCTTCATTATACATACGAACGCATCGGAAATATTTTTTCTGGACGCAATCATACGGCTGTGATGTACTCATGCAAGAAACTCGAACAAGTGATGAAAAAAGATCAACAAGTGGTTCATGAGGTGAATATTATCCGTGATAAACTCGGCATATAGTTGCAAGAAAAAAGAATATATGATAGGATAATGAAAATTATCCTATTTTTCTTATGGTAGACGAGATAAAAAAAGAAGTGGATCTCAATAATCCAGACAAACTCCGTGTGAAACTCGAACAAGTTGAGAATAGAGAGCTCCCTCCATCCATAGATAGTCTCACAAAAAAAGTGAACGCAGCTTGGAAGGAGATTTTATATTGAGTAGAAACAGTGAGTCTTGTTCCTATAAATCCAGTTGAATTAGAAACTATTGCAAAATGAATAACAGATAAGCAAGCACGAAAAAAGAAATCTGGAACTGCCTTTCATCCCGACTATGAATCTTGGATAAATCTACCAGAACTTCCGGAGATAAAAAAAGAAACGATAGTAGATTCTGATGCTCTTGCAAAGCGTGCATCGGGGAAAATACGAGAATTTCTTATGGATCATCCGCACATTCCTGGATATAGTTTTACAAATCAGGGAAATATTATTGGATGTATGTTTCTATTGGATAATAAAGAACATATTTTTCTCCATAGTGAACTCGCATCCCATCCGATAGCTTCTTGGGAATTTATCCGTCATATGAAAAATAAACATCAAAAACTTCAAAAAAATCTAAAAAAAGAGTAACCTTCCTGGTTGCTTTTTTCTTTTCTCTTCTATAATCAAAATATCTTAAATAATCCTTATGCTTTCTGTTGTTTCTACTCCCATCGGAAATCTCGAAGATATCACACTCAGAGCTATGAGAATCCTGAAAGAGGCTGACTATATAGCCTGTGAAGATACGCGAGTAACGGGGCAACTTCTCGGGTATTATGATATAGAAAATGGTGGAAGGCTTCTCTCTTTTCATTCGCATTCTGGCTTTCAAAAAGTAGATCGGATCATCGAACTTCTCAAAGAATGAAAACACGTCGCACTTGTTTCTGATGCAGGAACTCCTGGGATTTCTGATCCAGGATTTGTTTTGATAAAAAAAGCGATTGAGTCTAATATCGTCATCACTCCTATTCCTGGTGCTTCCGCAGTTCTCTCAGCGATCGTTTCGAGTGGTTTCGACTGTCATCAATATTTGTATCTCGGATTTCTTCCGGTAAAAAAGTGACGTCAGACACTCATGAAGTCACTGCAAGAAAAAAAGTATACCGTGGTTTTCTATGAAAGTGTTCATCGTATCGAAAAGACACTTGCTGAAATGGAGACATATTTTGGAAGTGAAACTCAGATCGTGATCGGACGGGAGATTACAAAGAAATTCGAAGAATTCAAACGATGAACGATCGCAGAAATCCATGAATATTATCAATGAGAAGGGAAAATAAAAGGTGAATTTGTAGTTATATTTTAGTATATGGAGAACGAAAAAAATTGACTATATATTATATAAGATTATAATATATTTTTTATATAATTTATGAAAGAAGGGGAAGATAGTTTTATAGATGGATGAGATTCATGAGTAAATGATCATCTTTTATCGTATAAAGAATATTTTCCACTCACTGAATGGCAATACAAAAGGGCTGAAGTTTTAGGTATTTCACATCAACGTCTTCAGTGAATCCAAAAAAGGATGATCGCAGGAAGGTGACTGTATAAAAAAATATTTGATTTGATAGAATGGTATGAAAAGAGTAAGGAAAACTCATGATTTCATGGAAAGATCGATCTTCCAAATACTCTTTGGGGCGAAAGTTATTCAAAATTAGTAAAACTTCTTATCGAAGAAAATACTGGTGATTGGAAAGAACAATTTTTGACGATGTATTATTACATAGATCTAACCGAAGAAGAAATTACAAAAGAACAATTTCATGATATTTCAATTCGTATTGAAAAATATCGAAGTTATCTATTTCGTATAAACCTTTTTTATGAAATACCCGAACTAAAATATATACCCACTCATGAAGAGCTTTCTCATATTAGAAAAGAAAATAATAAATTATACTTGCGGTATATCAATCTTGCGCGACAGTACTATGAGACTTTTGAAAAAGAGAAAAGTACGACCTACATGCCTTGTTCTGATGTACCTAAGGGTCTTTTCTCACATACTTTACAAAAATGAGAAAAAACAGATATTCATACCAGAGTATTTCCAAATATGTGAATTATTCCACATGAAAAGATGGAGAGACATGTTGATTTTTTTGAAGAAATACAGATTCTCTGATGAGCGGTACCATATTCTATCCAACCATCTGAAGCTATCGTAGACGCTTTTATCGAAAGACATGCCGATAGACTTGAACAGAATATTGATGCACTTGACCCTGCTGTCAGTTTCGGAGAAGATTATCATGCATATGTTTGAAAAGTGATTCAAGATTACAGAGTAAAACAGAAAAATCTTCAGAATAAGAATAATACAAATGATGTTATCTCATGAGTACAGAAAAAAGTTCAAAACACTACTCTAGTTCCACAAAAACTCTTACCCAAAGAGAAAATAATAAATTATAAGTATCCTCTCGAAATAAATAAAAAATGAATATCTAAAAAGTATCATAGAAAGGCTTTTGATCTGGTAAATCGTTGGGAAATACTCGACAAGAGAAAGCTTTGGATTTTTTCTCTCACTGAAAAAACTTGGAAATCATATACTCGGGATGAGGAAATTTCTTCTAAATCTATGCCGTCATGAGTATATGAATTTTGTTTTGCTTTCGAAAATCCAGAGAATAAAAATCTTCCTGAAGAATGAAGTGTAAGGATAAAATATACAATCGAAAATGAGAAAATTTCTAAATGAGACAATGCAGAGACCTCATCAAAATCTATGCAAACTTCAAAAAAAATTGTTCAAGAAACTAAAAATTTGTTAACAATTCCTCAAAGAAAAGATCTTCCTGAAAAAAAGACTGAATTGAATGATGATGAAAATGAAGCTCTTGAAATTTTTTCACTTCTTGAGGAAGGTGAATTTTCAATTAAAAATGAAAATGAAAAATTTATCTTTACCTTCTCAAAGGTGAATTTTTCATATTTTCCAAAAGAGGGAATTGTAGATTCTAAAAATCCATTTATATTGGATTTATGTGGGGATATTTTCCAAAAGAAAGTAGAGGAATATTTACTAGAAAGAGAGCAGCTAAAAAAGGAAAATAAAGAGAAAGAAAAGGAGAAATATATAGAAAAACAACTCGATGAGATCCATACTATCGATGTGTGAATAATGGAATTTTTCGATACTTTTTCTATGGGTGATATACTTTTTTGAGAATATGTGAGCAATCATGATGATATTTTATCTACTTTTCGATCGACAACGGGTGGTTTTATTGGAAGTCGTTTCTTGAATCAGATCTGAGAACCGCATCATTATAGAATTATATTGCAGAAGATTTTGTATCAAGATGGAACCAAGTGGGGATTTTCTAAGATAAGAAATGAAAATGGAAGTTTCGAACTGAAGATATCTCTCGAAAGAAAAAATGGTTCTCATATAAGTATCGAGTCACTTTCTAAAAAACCATACTATACTTTCTCTTTTCCTGATGGAATCGATTATCGGATAGAGGAGTGACTCAGTCAGGTATTAAAAAATATTTTGATACTTGTCTGAGAAATCTCACGTCGATCGATGTTTGGAAAAACTACCAAAGAATATCGTGGACTTCCAGATAAGAAAAAAATGGAAGCATATATTTCTGGAAATTATAAAGAAGAACATGCCTGGGGGAAATTATCAGGAAAATCTAAGAACATACAGTTGGAAGCTTATAGGCGACTTATTTCTCAAAAATGAGCAAAAACGATAGACTCGAGTACCTGACATATAAAAACCTGACAATGAATCAATGATATTTTCCAAGATACAAAAATTATCGTTCATGACATGAGCATCAAGCCTGGATTTACAGCTGAATGAAGTAAAAAAGCCTATGAAATAATCCGAAGTGGAGAACATCGACTTAAAAAATATCTGATGAAGCGTATTTTTTCCACACTTCATCAAAGTACCGTCGATGGAAAACGCATATTTTCCAATGGAATGTGATCTTCTTTTCAGAGTTTCTGGAAAGAACTCAGTGAAAATACGAGAAAAGAACTGATTGATATTTCTCAAACAGGAGAAGATTCAACACAAAGAGCTATGAAAATACAACATGGAGAAAAAAATCTGATCGATGCTCTTTTGGATTATTGGGAATCCCATTGTGTTCTGCTTTCCATAAGTAATCCATCTTATATTCTCGGAAGAGATATACTGGATAATATTTCCTTTTTAGATTCAGACCGATAATCAGTTTTCTGAATCAAATATTCCGATCATATTCGGGATTCTTCTTCCATCTGGATCACCATGATGAGCATTTCCATAGATACTTCCACCATTATACCAGAGTCGACTCGAACCACTGGAATCGAGTTTTGTGATGCTTTGTGTCGTGCATCCAAATCGTATAAGTTCATTTTCAGCAAATACTTCGTTCATCGATTGTGCGACGAGAACGATAAGCGTGCTGGATGTATTTCTATTATCAGGATTTGCAAGACAGATATAGGTGCGCCCTATTTCTTCCTGATGATAGTGATATTGTTCTGTAGAAAAACTTACGAGTACCAATTTCCCCGTTGCATCACGAAGATTTTCCCAAGAGTAGGGAAGTATTTGTGCGGAAGTATCACCGATACTGATGATATTTTTTTTCGTTGTTCCATTATCAGCGCCGGCGGTTTTGATTTCTCAGTTTATTTTGAGTCCGAAAGAAAGCGGAGTTGGATTTTTGGTCGGATCGAAAAATTGTCCATTAATGAGTGAAAAAGGAGTTTGAGAAATGCTTGAAAGTACATCCTGAACGCTCATTTTTGGAAAAAGTGGTTCTCAGGTGACGCTATCCCACTCAGTTGCTTGTCAGATCGATTCGAGGTGTGCTCATTTTGAAAGATCTATTTTTTCTATATAAACTTCACTCGAGTTGTGTTTATAGAGTGTGATCGCTGATCCAGTCGCGACGACAGTATAGTTATCTAGTACATGAAATGGTTTTCTAACAAATATTTTTCGAGTCGATGGATTTACTACTTTTGGTGCATCACGAAAAGGATTCGTGATAAAGAGGGGAGATCCGACGGTAGTGTTTTTTTGTATACTCGATTCTTCTGCTGAAACGAGAGTAATAGAAGTGAGAAATAGACTGATTATCAGGATGATTTGTGTGATTTTTTTCATAAAGTGTATAGTATGGAGAAACCTATTTTTTCAAAAATGATTTCCATTTTTTCACGAAATCTTTACAATCCACAAACTCGACAACAATCGACTTTTATTTTTATACATACAAGTATATGATTTCTCAGCTCAATGCTCGGCATAGGCCGAAGTACCAACTTCTTACATTTTATAAATTTGTCGATATCCCAGAAATCGAACTCGATAAAGTTGCTCAGGAACATCTTAACTTTACTCGAGATATCTGACTCAAAGGTCGTGTATATATAGGAACCGAATGAATTAGTTCTACAGTAACTGGAAATGTCTGACAGTGTTGGTCATACCGAGAATTTTTGCAAAAATCAAAATACTTCCAAGATATCACTGATATAGATACAAAATCAACTGCTGTGACGGATCATGAGTTTCCTCGTATGAGTGTAAAAATCAGAAACGAGATTGTCACATTTGGAATGAAGGTAACGGCCGACGAAGTAAAAAAACATAAAAAAGAAATGACTCCAGAAGAATTTAAAACGATTCTGGAGTCTGAAAAACAAGATGATTATATCATTCTCGATATGAGAAATGATTATGAATATCGTCTTGGACATTTTAAAAATGCCATCCCTGCTGGAACCGTAAATTTCCGTGAAGTTCCAAAACTTCTCGAAAAATATGGAAAAGCAGCGGAAGGAAAAAAAATCATCTGGTACTGTACTGGATGAATCCGTTGTGAAAAGGCTGCGGTGCTCGGAAATCAACTCGGAGAAGCGGAGTTCTACTCGATTCAAGGATGAGTTGTAAAATATGTGAACCAATATAACGATGGAAACTGGCTCGGGAATCTCTACACCTTCGATGGTCGAGTTTCTACAGAAGTGGGAGATGAGAAGACGCATACGACCATCGGTCAGTGTCTCTATACTGGAGAACTCACAGATAACTGTGAAAACTGCCGATACTCCGCCTGTAATGCACGTCTCATATGTACTGAAAAATCCTACAAAAATCATATGGGATTTTGCTCTCGCGAATGTTATCAAAATGCTCGTGAAGATGG
>CANBWW010000039.1 GCA_947373235.1 Candidatus Altimarinota bacterium
CTGGTACTGGATATAAAATAGAAGAAAATGGTGAATACATATCTTATGATGTTTCATCACTTTCTGGAGCTATTGGATGATTTTCTGGAAAAACCATCACTCTTACACTTTCTGATCCAGTAGGAACATATGGAAGAACAAATACAGACATATCAAAGGGACTAATATGAAATGGACCAAAATGGTATATTGCTGATTTTGGAAACTTCAGAGTATATAAAAGATCATCAGATAATACATATTGGACTACTTTATGTACAAGTCCATCAACATGTACGGATTCACCCCTATCCGAAACGGATGAAAAGAATATTACCTTTAAAATTCCAGTTAATATAAATTCAACACCGATAATCATTGGTAATATCCATGCAAATGCAATGATAAATGGAACTTCAACTTCATGATATTGGTTTCCAATAGGAAGTGTTATCGAAAAAATCACGATCCAATAATAAAAAACTCTCTGTGTACAGAGAGTTTTTTATTATGCATTATTATTTATTCTTAATACAAATGTTTTTGATATAGATTTTGGACTTAAAACAAGAGGATTTTTACTTATTACTGCCTTGGCAGTAATAGTGATTGTATAAAATTCAGGCTGACTTGCATCATAGTTATGAAAATCTATAACTCATGTCGTTTTATCGATTGTCATTCATGTAGGACCACCTGAAGCAGTATATTCTATAGAACGCCCGAGTGAATCAGTCACACCACCTGCATCTATAGGCAGCATGCCTGTACCACCATTATCATCTAAAGCCATATCACTCAAGCTCGCAAAGGCTCCACCAGGAATCGGAGCTGGATCTGGAGCCGCTATATCGATCGTCTTACTCACTGTTTGAACTGCCTCTAGAGTCCCATCTGGTTTCTTTCCTTGAGCAGAGAACTTGAGAACATGACTTCATGCAGCAGTATTGGTAGGGAGGCTCACCGAATAAGTCGCCCCACTCTGAGAAACTGTTATACTGACTCCATCGAGAGTGGCCGTCACTCCAGACACTCCGTCTGGATCACTAAAGGTAACAGAATATTTCTGAGAAACAACTGAGATAGCACTCAGAGTTCAGGGAGTATTGTTTTGTGTAAATGTAAGTATCTGGACTGGACTTGGATTACTCACATTTAAAACTGCTTTTTTTCGTAACCATACTGCCACTACACCAGAACCAAAGTTGGTAGGAACAGCTGAGTAGGTTTTTCCATTATCAAAACTAACTTCATAATCTGAAGAGACTTGACCATTCCAGTTGATAGTGTTGATATCGTCATCGACAGAGAAAGTCGGTGCTGGTGGAGTCGAAAGAGCCAAAGTACGAAATGAAACAACTGCGCTTGTTTTTGTCACGGTCTGACCATTGGCACCATTTTTCGTGTCATACTGTATCGTATATGTATACAGACTGTTTGGTATGAGTTGAGTTGGATTTACAGTATTTCCAGAGCCATCATGGACGATGTATTGGATATTGGTAAGGAATCCTGACGGATTATCCGTGTCCGTCACTGAACCTCCTGCAAATGACACCTTCGTTGTTCCTATCGTGAGAGTTGGTAAGATGAGGGACTCTGGATGATCTATGGGTGCTACATCTATTGTTTGGATATTTTTTACTTGATGAATTGGCGTCGAAGTGAGCGTACCATCGGAGTTTTTCTTATTCGCGGTTCCTGTAATTTCAAGAATGTAAGTTGTATTTGGTGTAAGATTTTGGATCAATACGTCAGCTCCGATAACTGACTGATGAATCATTGTTCCAGAAGTATCTTTCACGACACAAGTTCCACTCACACCATCGAGATCCGTGATATTACACTGAGCAAGCAGACTCGAAGAAGTTATATTGGTAGCGCCGAGAACAACCGTCGTGGGCGCATCTGTATAGATCACAGGCTTTGTTCAGACATTCACCGTTATTGTTTCCTTTGCCTTTCCACCTTTTCCATCATCGATGATGACAGAAACAATCCCCTTTCCTGAAAATCCAGGTTTTGGCGTAAATATGATCGTTCCGTCAGGATTATTGACCAGTGTTCCGTCAGATGAAGTAGCAGAAGCAGAAAGACTATCTCCATCTAGATCACTCGCTTTTGTAAGAGGAGATAAAACAACCGAAGTATCATACGCTGTATCATAAGTACTATCTACTCAGACAGGAGCATGATTGGTATGAACAATATTTACAACCACTGGAATATCTACCTTCACAATTCCATTCGTTCCCTGGACATCGATAGTATGTAGTCATTCACTCAGAGCTTCTTCAGTAGTAATGGTAAGATTCTGGGACTTTCCAGAAATAGCTACGACATTCCCGCCATCAATGCGATAACTATATGCGACAGGAAAATCAGAATTGACGGTAAAAGTCACCGTATGATTTTCATTCACGATCACACTGTTTGTATTTACAGTAAGTTTTGGGATTTTTTCTATCTTCGTGACATCTTGAGAGACGATATGATCGACACTCGTCGTAACAATTTTGAGCTTTGAGTACAAGTTTGATGGCACTACTCCATCACCTGTAGTCAAGTCATGAGCTGCATTAATAGCCTTCAATTCGGTTGTGTCTGGACGAGCATAATTCCCAAATCCTCATGTCAATGAAAGACCAAAAGTAGTATCAGATTTCCCCTGTGTATTCACACGAGTAAATGCACCTACTGAAAAGTTTTTCGAAATTCATTTTTGGAGTTCGACAGAAACGGGATTTCCGAAACCGTCATGCTCATAAGTTGTATTCAGAGAAGCCTTCTGATCTGGAAACCAATTTTTCACACCAACTCCCCATCATTTTTGTTGGTCGAGTTGGAGATAGTGAAGATCGATACGAGACTGATCACCGATATCATGTGTCACACCAGCACGAGTATACATCCATGAATCTCCTTTTCACTCAGTGGTAGTCGTAGTGTCTACGGAAGTCTTTGTTATTTCTGTATAATTTGTAAAGTCTTTATTTTTTGTAGAAGTGCTATGCGTCACGTTTCTAGCAAGTTCAGTGCTTTTTACATTTTGATCTGCGATATCGATATAGATCGTTCCCTTATCGAGATTGATCACACCCTTTCAGAAAATACTTCCACCATTTATATTTTTCTGATAGGCTTCGTTATATTCTCGCACCTGAGATGCTCCGAGAAGAACATATCCTTTATCAGAAATAGTATATCCTGCAGCGATAAGTGCCTTTTCTACAAGTGATGATCTCTCACCATCTATTTTAAAAACAAAAGGTGTATCCGTAGGAATAAGAGTCACACCGAGACGATACGTCTCAGGACTTCCATCCTTAACAGCTACACCTGCATCAATAATCGTATCTATAGTATTTCAGAATTTTACTTCCTGAGTGAGTGGGATCACTCCATTATTCGTCACATTATTTACACTTCCACTGATCGTATCCCGTACATCGTATGAAACCGGGGAAGGAACATCTGCTGAAGCCGGAGAAGAAACCGCAAGAGCCGTCGCAAGAGCCGTAGCTGACAATACTTTATTAGGCATACACCAGAAAGGTAAAAATAGATAAACATATTTATTATACAATCTTAATTTTATTGTCAAACGAAAAAGTGATTTTCGATTTTTCTTTGGAAAATGTAAGAATTCAGAAAGGTTTCATATGTAGAATGGAGAGAATTTTATTTTTTATTTTTCTCTATGCTGAAACTCGAAATCCTCTCTGGAATCTGGAAACTCGACTCATGAATCCCTGGAAAAGTCGTCACGATCATGGCTGGCATGGATGGGAAAGATCAAACATGAGTTCAAGAACTTCTGAATATCATGGATGATATCGAACTCATAAGTGGCAAACTCTACTGTATCATCGCCAATCCTGAAGCTCTCAAAAGATGAGTGCATCAACTCGAAAAATCGATGGATCAGACATTTTTAGAAATCCCGACGAGCTCTACGGATGAGGATCTACGTACACAAGACATCATTCCATTTCTACGTGAAAGCGATATTCTCCTCACTCTGGAACAAAGTACCAGCGAAGAAAAAATAGAATCTTTTCTCTGTTTGTGAGATATAGCATGGGCAGGATTTTTCGATGTGAAACATATCATCACGTGACTCGAGACCCTGAAACCTGCACGAAGTGAAAGCTATATGTGACTTCTCTGAAAAACATGAATCTATATGTCGAGATGAAAAGAGAAAAGATGAATGAGCAAAAAGGAAATACATAATTTTCTCACTGCTACAAAGAATATACAAGGGGAAACGATTCTCTATACAAAACAAAAGAGATATCACCTCGATACGCTCCTACGAGCTCCGAATACAGACTTTCGATTCTCTAAAAAGTGGAAAAACTTCGATACAGTAGAAGCATGAGAACCGATAGCATATCATGAAGAAGTGACGATCCGAGCGCCATATACAGGAATTATCGCATTTGCAAAAATCCCGACGCACATATGAGACGAGATGTGTGTTTTTGGGAGAGAAATAGTTTCATAAAAAATCCCTACGAATTCGTAGGGATTTTTTATTCTTTTTTATCTCCTGGAGCAGATATTGTTTTTCTATCTTCAGGCACACATACTCAGTCAAGACAAGTATAATGATCTCAGCTATCTACAAATGGCGTAAACTGAATATGTCATCCATCCTTTAGTGCAGACGTGGTATCACACTCACTTCCATATTCGTATGGTCACTTTCAACAAAGTAAAACCATATCCGTAGCAAACTTCATATTATGGATCGTATAGGATGCCTGGGATTCCTGGACTGGAGCAATACTCAGAGCAAGAGCAAGAGGGAGCGCAGATAATGACTTCATAAGAGTATAGTTTTATATATATTATTCTTTATATTTAAATAATTAATAATGTCAATATTATTCATTTCATTTTGAGATAGAAATATTTCCTCGAAGCGGTTAAGCGGTCTGATGCGAATATTTGTACAATTTATGTATACGTTTTCTGGAAAATACGGATAAAAATATCTTATACAAGAAGCTCAAGGCAGAGAAGGAAACATGGAAATAAATGTAATCCCATACAGAAGAGAAAAACCAAGAAAAAGAATGGTCGAAAAAAAGTGTTGACGAAGCTCGAAAAATCGACTACAATGGAGTTACTTATTTTTAAGTTTCACACTATGGGTACTCGAAATGCACCTGGAGAAGGAAACAACATACCAAATACTCTTCCTCAAAATAATGAGCAGAAGGTGAATGCAGTAAAGAAGTTCGTCTGAGCTTCTCTCCTTGTTCTTTCTGTACAGGCATGAGCGGTAGACAAACCCATCGATGTGAATCATATTCCGAGTGTACGATCGACTTCTACACTGGTAAGTACTATCCAAAGTACGGATGTCCGATGAAACACTACTACAAAAGTGGATAATGGAACGGTCGATCTCAGAATGAATACAAAATCAACAGAAAAAAATGGATCAAAAGTAACATCGGAATTGCTGCCTGATGGATCTGGTGTCAATCTCATCGATGGATCTGGATCAAAAATGTCGGTGACTTGGAGCGAACTCAAGGGACTTCCACTCGATCAACAAGGGATTATTATTCAGATGCTTCACGATGATCAGAAGAAAGCATACCAAGCCTTTCTCCTATCACAACCGTCCCCGTCCCCTTCCGTTTCACTTCAGGGAACAAAAGAGTTGGGGTATGGACAAATGGCTTCAAATGGGGAAAGTTTTGAAAAATTGGCAGCACTATCTTCAGAAGAAATGGGGAAATTGCCTCCAAAAATCCAAGAAGAATTGGAGGGATATATAGATCAACAAGTGAAGCAAAAGAAAGAAGTGATAGTATCACTAGATAAAAGCAATGATCAAAAGAAAGAAGTGATAGTATCACTGGATAAAAGCAATAATCAAAAGAAAGAAGTGATAGTATCACTTGATAAAAGCAATGATCAAAAGAAAGAAGTGATAGTATCACTGGATAAAAAGATAGCATGACAAAAAGAGGAATTATGAAGAACTGTCGCGAAAGTAGTGCCACAATTGCTCGCAGAAGCAAAAGCTGGAAATAAAGTCATTGTATCAAAGACTATGAAAGAAAGTATTCAGATGATGGCAGATGGAAAGATTCCCCCACCAGAAATGAGAGCATTTGCAAAAGAACTCCTGACATATATGAACTAATTTGCACTAAAAATAAAAATATGTTATCCTAAACGGGTAACATATTTTTATGTCGGAAAATCTCCACGACATCCCCCTCTCAGAAGATCCTGGAAAGAAAAACCAGGAGACTTTATCACGCCCTCTCAGTCTGACGACCATCGAACAAGTAAAAAATGATCCAAGAATTCAAAAACTCGGACAAGATCCTGAAAAAAGAGGAGCAATTATCGCCTTTCTTCAGAAAAATGAAGTACCACTCTCACAATGAGATAATACAGTCGAACAAGCTCGGATCAAGACCGAATGATTAAAAGAGTTGGGGTATGGACACATGGCTTCAAATGGGGAAAGTTTTGAAAAATTGGCAGCACTATCTTCAGAAGAAATGGGGAAATTGCCTTTCGGAATTCGGATGGAGGTGAAAAAATGGCAAAAAGAAAAACTCGATAATGTGCTAGTATCAAAAGAAGTGGAAAGCAAAGAGCTTGATAAAGACGTAGGATCAAAAATAATTGACTCACAAGAATTTCAAAAGAAAATAACAGAAGTAGACAAAGAAGTAGACAAGCTTACCGCTCGTTTTACTGAAAATGATAATACATTCCTCGATACTTCCCTCGAAAGTGCAAAATCCTGAAAAGTAGATAACGCTGCCGTCGAAGAACTCAAGAAAAAAGGAGCCACCCAAGCAGACATACAAAGTGGAAAATACGATAATTATATCTCTGCTTCGATCATCATCGAAAATGCAAGTAAGTTCGAGGCGTATCAGAAAGATCCGAAAGGATTTACCGACTCCATCCGCTCACTCCAGTCACTCGGTATACCGGTGCGGGTACAGTGAGATTTCCAGCAATACAGTGAACAAATAGATTCTAGATTTGCACCTGGAGATCGAAGAGACGCTGCCACGTATGCGGTGCGTGATGGACTCAATACTTGAGAGTATAAGTCACTCCACTATGATGGACTGGGAGAACAATATACACTTATAGGAACTGATGGGATCACTCGGAAAGATATCATCATGGATAAGCCTCCGCGTGCAGAGATCCGTATGAGTACGCTCCATATCGGACATGAGATCAGTCCACCAACTCAGGATGAAAACAAGCGACAAGAATACATAGAAGCATATAAAAAGAACTACGAATCCGCACAAAAAATAGAGGTACATCCCGTTCCAGAATCTGATCCACAGAAATCCGAAGTGATGAATACTCTCTATGAAAAAGCATTTAAACGAGAATGAAATCCTGCAGAAAATATACAAGATCGTATCCGTGTAATAGAACAACTCAAACGTCTCAACCAAGAAAGAAAAGATAAAAATCTATCGAATAGCCTGACCAATCTCCAAAGTCCAGAACCAAAAAATAGTCAGTTCGAAGCAGAAATACGAAATCTCGAAAAACTCGAAACAAACTATAAAACAGAAAAAGCTATTTTTGAATCTGTACAGAAACTTCCACCTGATCGATCTGATGACTTTGATACAACGGCAAAAAAGAATCTCAGATGGCTTCTAGAAAATCACTTCGATCGTATGGGACCAGCTTCACAAGAAGCGGTCGATCAGATCATCGCGTATGAAAACCGTGGTCGCACTGAGGCAACGAAGATTCATCTCGATAAGCCGATCGATCCGAAGAAAGATGATGCAAAAATCCTGAAAAACGATCTTGCAAAACTCGGTATCACACCGGAAAGCGTCAAAACGGATACACTCACATCTACCCAGAAAGATATCGGTCAGATGCTTTCGAAAAATCCATGAGATACTGGAAGTATCGAAAGAAAACTCAGTACCGATCAAGCAGAATGATGAAACAAGGAAACAAAATAAAAATCCCCAAGTTGGGGATTTTTAAAACTCTTTTAGAATCCTGGAGGAGGATTTCGTTCCACTCTTCCATCATATTCGATGATAAGTGATGTATTCGGATACGTAGCTGCATCTGATGAAGTTGATTGGTGTAGAGGCTTCATAGCAACTGGTAACAACGTAAATCATTCACGAAGTTTTTCGAGATCATATTTTTTAGCCGTTGGTTCATCACACATACTCGTAACAAAGAACGGACAGATCTTTGCGGCTGTTTCTCACATCGTATTTCGAGAAACTACAGAACCGAAGACAAAAAGTTGGTTATTATTGATTGCTGGACTTCCAGAATATCTGATAGCATGCTCTGCAAAAAGCGAAGCAGAAATATCTCGGACCGACGGATCGATGACTATATTCCCACCGTTCCCATTTTTATCGGCAAGAGCGACCACCGCGAGTGGATAATTCGGATTTTTTAAGATATCTCCAGTGATCGTTATATTCTTTCCTACAACGATGAGCGTACGTTTTTTTGGATTTCCAGAAGTGAAAAATGTATTGTCTATGCTTTGATCAGTGCTGTCCAACTCATAGTTCACATCACTATAGTCAGATCGATTTCTTGAGAGCTTCATCGCTTGTT
>CANBWW010000040.1 GCA_947373235.1 Candidatus Altimarinota bacterium
TCGACAGTGATTTCCACGCTATTTTGTGCCATGTTGAGATGGACGTTTACATTTGCCTCTTTGGAAGCGTAGTCTTTTTTGTATGCGGTTTTGATCGCATGTTCGATAATCTCGATGAGACGAGCTTTATCGATCTTTTTTTCAGCAGAGATGAGATTCACAGCTGCTTCGATTTTGGATAAATCAAACATAATGATAAATATGAAAAAATAAGAAATGGGCTAAAAAAAAGACTCGCCACTCGGGCAGGTCCTTTTTTATTACTGTGTAAGTATATGGTTTTTTCTGGAAAAGCAAAGTTTTATTTTCCTTCTTGTTCTGGAGTTATTTTTTTATCTAGAGTGATGAGCCGTTCATCGAATCCATATTTTTTATAAAAATCAAAAGCATTTTTATTTCTTGCGAAGACCGATATTTCCATGTGGGAAATGCATTGTTTCAGAAAAAACGATTCACACTTTTCGAGAAGTTTTTTTCAGGCTCATTTTCCTCGAAAATCTGGATCGATGAAGAGTTGTTCCACTTGCCCCACTTTTTTTATTTGTGTTCATTCCCAATCTTCATCTTTGATCTTTGCAATAATATAACCTTCTATATTCTCTTCATCTTTTGCAAGAAGGATAATATTCTTTGAATGAGAAAATTCCTCAATATATTCTTCCATTTCTTTGTCAGTATTATACATGATCAGATCATCATCTCGATTTTCCAGAGAGACAATATAGTTTCTCAGTCATTGTCCAAGGTGCTGAAGATCATTTGTATATGAGCTATTGAATTCTATGATTTCCATAAGTTGAAAAATTATTTTCTATATTTCCTTCCTTTGAGTTCCTTTGGAAAATGTTCTTGGGAACTTTTTTTATTCTCCAGATTGTGAGCATATTCGTATCACTTTCCATATCCCGCTTCTTTCATGAGTCCAGTGGGTGCGTTCCTGAGATGAAGTGGAACTCCGAGATTCCCATATTCCCGGATATCATCATGCATTGCTTTCATAGCCATATAGATCCGGTTATCTTTCGGTGCATCCGCCAGAGTGTATGCAGCATTTAAGAGTGGAAGTTCGCATTCGGGCATACCCATTTTCTCACAGATTTCATAGACGGAGTTTGTGAGAATAATGAGAGATGGATCATAGGTATCTTCACTGGCGAAGTTCATCATGCGTCTGGCGATAAACCGAGGATCTTCACCACCAACAAGCATCCGTCCGATCCAGTAGATCGCAGCATCTCCATCGGAATCACGAAGGGACTTATGCATCGCAGAGATGAGATTATAGTGTTCTTCCCCATCTTGGTCATACGCAAGTGACTTACTTCCAGATTCCAGTATCGTTTCTCGAGTGATTTCTCATTCTCACTGAAGGATGCAAGCGGTTTCCAGGATGTTGAGGGTATTTCTAAGATCTCCATTTCAGAGATGAGCGATAAGTTTCAAGTTTTCTCTATTTTGAAAAGAAATCTTTGTATATCGTTCCTGGATTCGCTCTCTATTTTTCTCGAGAAATGTTATAATCTCTTCTTCAGAAATTTCTTTTAATATATAGGTTCGACATCGAGAAAGGAGGGCGTTGATCACAGTGAAACTTGGATTTTCTGTCGTTGCACCGATAAGAGTGATAATCCCTTTTTCTACCCACGGAAGGAGGACATCTTGTTGTGACTTACTCCATCTATGGATCTCGTCGAGAAAGAGGATTGTCTGTCGACCGTCTTGATAGTTTTTCTGTGCTTTTACGATGATTTTTATCACATCATCTTTTTTAGATAAGACTCAGGAAAGATGGAAAAACTCAGCATCGAGCGAGTTTGTGATCACACGAGCGAGTGAGGTTTTTCCACATCCAGGTGGTCCCCAGAGAAGGATCGAGGGAAGTCGACCCGCTTCGATAAATTTTCTGATCGGTTTTCATTCTCAGATGAGATGAGTTTGTCCGACGAGATCGTCGAGTTTCTCGGGTCTGAGGAGAGAAGCGAGTGGTGTGATGGAATCTTGGAAGATGGATTGCATAAGAGAATTGTAAAGATTTTTTATGAAAAAGAAATCTGATTTTGAGATACAGTACCCCCTATTTTTTCACAAAAAATAGGGTTCTTTGCTTTAGAAAATCTCTTTTGACATTCCACCCTTTTTCTATATTATTCTCGCGATTTTTAGAACTTTTTTCTAAAACCTTATCTCTAATTTATTTTGTATGGCAATTTCGAAGGATCTTAAAAATATCCGAAACTTTGGTATCTGTGCGCATATCGATGCGGGAAAAACGACGACTTCTGAGCGTGTTCTTTTTTATAGTGGTATCACTCATAAGATCGGTGAAGTACATGATGGTGCTGCGACTATGGACTGGATGGCGCAAGAACAAGAACGTGGTATCACGATCACTTCTGCTGCCACAACTACTACTTGGAACGGTGTACAACTCAACTTGATCGATACTCCAGGTCATGTGGACTTTACGATCGAAGTAGAGCGTTCTATGCGTGTTCTCGATGGTGCAGTTGCTGTATTTGATGCTTCACAAGGTGTAGAACCTCAGTCAGAAACAGTATGGAAACAAGCAGATAAATATGGTGTTCCTCGTATTGCCTTTGCAAATAAGATGGATAAAACCGGTGGAAACTTCATGATGACTTACGAGTCTATTATCAAGCGTCTTGCTGGAAATAAGGTGGTACCTATTCAGCTTCCGATCGGTCAAGAAAATGACTTCGAAGGAATCATCAATCTCGTGAATATGAGAGCATACCGATTCGAAGGAAAAATGGGTGAAAAAGTGATCGAGATGGATATCCCAGCTTCACACACTGCCGAAGCTGCAAAGTGGCATGATGTTCTCGTAGAAAAAGCAGCAGAACAGGATGATGATCTTATGAATAAGTTCTTTGAAAACGGAACGCTTTCTGAAGCTGAGATCAAGCAAGGTATCCGTAAGGGAGTTATTGCTGATGCACTCTATCCACTTATGTGTGGATCCGCTCTTATGAATAAAGGAGTTCAACTCGTTCTCGATGCAGTTGTAGATTATCTTCCTTCTCCACTCGATGTGAACGAAGGAACGATCACCGGAGTAGATGTGGATGATGATGATATCAAAATCACTTTGAAACAAGATCCATCTGAATCACTTGGAGCGATTGCCTTCAAGATTATGACCGATCCATTTGTTGGACGTATCACGTTCGTTCGTGTCTATGCAGGAACTCTGAAATCTGGTTCATATGTACTCAATTCTGTTGCAGAAGAAAAAGAACGTATCGGGCGTCTTCTTCAAATGCATGCAAATAACCGTACAGAAATCGAAGAAATCCCAGCTGGAAATATCGGTGCGGTGATCGGTCTAAAATATACAAAAACTGGAGATACTCTTTGTGATGAAGCTCATCCACTCGTTCTCGAACGTATGATATTCCCAGAACCAGTAATTTCTATTTCTGTAGAACCAAAAACAAAAGCAGATCAAGAAAAAATGGGTATGGCGCTGAATAAACTTGCTGAAGAAGATCCTTCATTTCGTGTGTCTTCAAATCCAGAAACTGGACAGACGATCATGGCGGGTATGGGAGAGCTTCATCTCGAAATTCTCGTGGATCGTATGAAGCGTGAGTTTAAGGTAGAAGCAAACGTCGGTGCTCCTCAGGTAGCTTACCGTGAAACGATCACTCAAGTCGTGAAAGATGAACGTGGAGTTCACAAGAAACAATCTGGAGGACGTGGACAATTTGGTGATGTGACGATGACTTTTGAGCCGATCACTCCAGAAATGCGTCAAGAAGATCCAGAAGGACTCGCTACGGAAACTGTCTTTGTGAACAAGGTAGTCGGAGGTGTGGTTCCTCGTGAATTTATCCCGGCAGTGGAAAAAGGACTCGTGGCTGCCTATGCTCGTGGTATCATCGCTGGATATCCGATCGTGGATGTTCGTGCTACTCTTACCTTTGGTTCGTACCATGATGTGGATTCGAATGAACTTTCGTTCCGTATGGCGGCTATCAAGGCATTTCGTCAAGCTGCTCGCAAGGCGAAGCCAGTGCTTCTCGAGCCGATCATGATGGTGGAAGTAAATACTCCAGAAGAATATATGGGTGACGTTCTCGGAAACTTGAACTCAAAACGTGGACAGATCATCGAAATGACGGAACGTGGTATGGCGAAGATCATCCGTGCACATGTACCTCTCTCAGAAATGTTCGGATACTCTACGGATCTTCGTTCATCTTCTCAGGGTCGTGCAACCTACGCGATGGAATTCTCTCACTATGCCCACACTCCAAACAATATCACAGAAAAAATCCGTGCAGAACGCGGAGTGAAATTCGAGGAAGAAGATGATGAATAGAAGTATGAATTTCTCATATAGAAAGACTGATAGATTAGAAAATCCTCCTTGAATGGAGGATTTTCTTTTGAAAAAGAAAGGAATAGAAGTATGAAGCTCGAATATTTAGTACAAATTAGAAAAAGAGAAGAATCTCCCCGAAGGAGATTCTTCTCTGAATAAACAATAAGTAGAAATCATTATAAAAAATCCCCTTTCAGAAATAAAGGGGATTTTTTATTCGCTTGTTTCAATCTTAAAATAACTTATATTGACATTCATTCATTTATACTAAAATACCTTTGTTCTCTGACGTGGATATATCGAAAGATATGTTTATGAAATCAAAAACTATTTCGGTGGTGGCCTAGTAGTGATTCTATTACTGGAGTCAGAAGTGCAGTACAGAAGGCTATTTTGAAAGTATTTTACGACTTTCGAAGAACTGATCTCAATATTATTATTGGGAATATACGATGCACACAAGTAGGTTTTCCTTATTGGGATTCAGAGAACACTTCTTTCTTAAGCCAGTTTTTACTGGTTTTTATTTACTTAAATTTGACAATAATACCTTCATTATGTTATTGTAGATGAGTAACTTAATCACTTATCTTTTTTTATGAAAAATTTCGATCTTCAAGCGGTTGCGCAGAAATTCAAACCTTCATTTCAGGATATTAAATTTCTTTTTATCTATTCTTGGAATTTGATCAAAGATAATCCAATTCTCAGAAAACCATTTTATGCACTTGTAAAGATAAATATAATCTTTCTTGTCATATCTTTCTTGATTTTTGTTGCTGGTTTGATTTATAGCAGTATTATTGCCATTGCTTCAGTCACAACGGTGAATCATTCGAGTGAGACCGTTCTTACACCAAATCTTTTGATGTATATACTGCCAGTTATTCTCTTTTTCTGAGTTATTTTTATCTGGAATCTCGTTTTTGCATTTATAAAAACAAAACAACAGGGAAGATTTGCATTGATGATTTATAAAACCGAAAGTAATATTCCTTTCACACAAACAGATATTGATACAGAGATTGCTTCAGTGCATGTAAAACTGAGAGAAATCACGTGGGCGAGTCTTCTAGAAAGTGTTTTGAACGCAACGCTTCGTGGAAAATGAGGGTTTCTTGCTATCTTCGTCAGCCTTTTTCTTGCAGCGCTCCAAGAGGTATGGGATCTTATGAGAAATTATCTGATTCCAGCCGTAGTGATCGAGAAAAAAGAAACCTGGAAAGAAACCGCAGATACGTTTCGTACACTGCAGACAAAAATCCCACAGACGCTCGTATGAGTTTTCGGTATTGATTTTTGAGCGTCTGCATTTGGATGGGTCGTTGGATTTATAAAATTTCTATTTTTAGTTCTCGGAGGACTTATTGTCTACTGACTTTCTTTCTTCGGGGTTTCCACTGTATTTCTCGTTATTTTATTTCTCGTGTTTTTAGTACTTGTTTGGATTTTTTCTTCCGTTCAAAAAATAGCTTTTGAAATGGTGAAAGTAATGTATTTTACACTTCTGTATACTTCCCTCAATCATCCAGAAATACTTGAAAAAAATCCAGAAATCCAGAAATATCTGACTTTTGATTCCAAATATTAAACTTGTTTCGAGAATCATTTTGATTTGTATTTCTCGAGTTTTTCATATAATTCACTTATGAATTTTTCGGAAAACACGTCTCGAAAATGATAAAAAAGAGGTCTTTGTTGACCTCTTTTTCTATTCTTAATTTATAATTCTCGTGAAATTAATATTTGTTACTGGTGGCGTTCTTTCTGGAATCGGAAAAGGTATCGCCGCGGCTTCTATATGAGCGATTCTGAAAGATAGTGGAAAAAAAGTATTTTGTCAGAAGTTTGATGGTTACTTGAATGTCGATCCAGGAACCATGAGTCCATTTCAACATGGGGAAGTTTTTGTGACCGATGATGGAGCTGAGACCGATCTGGACATCGGTCATTATGAGCGATTTCTCGATACCGATATGAATAAGTTTTCCTCGTTCACTTCGGGAAAACTCTATGAAGAAATCATCCAAAAAGAACGTCGATGAGACTATCTGGGTGGGACGGTACAGATTGTTCCACATCTGACAGATCTCGTAAAAGAGAAGATAAAAAATGGATATGAAACGTCAGATGCAGATATTTCTATTATCGAAATCGGGGGAACGGTGGGTGATATGGAAAATGAATACCTCCTTGAATCTGCTCGCCAACTCCAGCACGAACTTGGTCGAGAAAATGTTCTTTTTTGTCATGTTGTTCTTCTTCCATTTCTTTGTGCTTCGAAAGAATTTAAGTCAAAACCGATCCAGTTTTCCGTGCGTACCCTTATGGGATATGGACTTTCTCCAGATCTTTTGATCGTCCGTGCCGATGAGATGATCCCTCAGGAAATGATGCAGAAAATCGCTTCTACCTGTGGCATGAAAGATGATGAAGTTATCGCTGCCCCGACACTTTCGAGTATCTATGAAGTTCCACTTTCTTTTTCTGAACAACAAATCGGTGAAAAAATCGCAGAAAAGTTTCATTTTCCTACCAAAATGTGAGCGATGCAAGATTGGAAAAAGCTCATTGCCAATATAGATGCCTCCAAAGAAATCATACAAATCGGGATGGTGGGAAAATATGTAGGACTCGAGGATGCTTATTATTCTCTGAATGCAGGACTGAAAGCAGCAGGCTTTGCTTATCAAAAGAAAGTAGAGATTATTTTTATAGAAGCAGAAGATATAGAAAAAGAGTGAGTTGAAATCTTGGAAACTCTCGATGGTATCTGTATTCCTGGTGGATTTTGAAACCGTGGAATCGAAGGGATGATCCTAGCTGCTCACTATGCACGTACCAATATGGTTCCATATCTGGGTATATGTCTCGGATCTCAGATCATGGCGATCGAGTTTGCTCGGAATGTTCTCGGTATGAAGGATGCTTCCAGTGAGGAATTTACCCCTGAAGGAAAAAAGAATATCATCCATATCATGGATCATCAGAAATGACTCACAACGAAGGGTTGAAATATGCGACTTGGGGCGTATCCATGTATTATCCGACCATGAACATTGGCTGAAAAAATCTATCGTTCGCTCGAGATATCCGAGCGACATAGACATCGTTTTGAGTTTGATCCAGTGTATCGTGAACCGATGGAAAAGGCTGGATTTATCGTCTCGGCGACATCTCCCGATGCTCTTCTCGCGGAGATCGTCGAAATAAAAGATCATCCCTATATGATCGCTACCCAAGCTCATCCAGAACTTATTTCTCGACCACATAAACCACATCCACTTTTTCTGGGTTTTCTACAGGCGATGATTCTTTAAGATTCTCTTTTACAAACTTGCTTTCTTCATCATTTTTTCTATAATCCCATCACTTTTTGAAATTATTTGCTCGGGTGGTGGAATGGTAGACACGTACGTTTCAGATGCGTATGCCCTTCGGGTGTGTGGGTTCAAGTCCCATCTCGAGCACCATAAAAAAATGAAAATCCTTATTCTTTGTTGAATGAGGATTTTTTGATTTCATATTAGAAAACAAAAATCAGGAATGAATATATAAATCATTCTTTTTATTTCCTATTTCTCCATAAATATGCTATTCTAAATAGAAATATTTTTCAAAAAGAATCCATGGCAAAAGAAATCGAACGACAATTTGTCGTGAATGACGAACATCCTGAGTGGAAGAGGATTGTAGATACACTTCCAAAAAAACGCCTTATACAAACGACGATCCATCGTGGAGATGGAAATAAATTGCGAGTTCGTCTGATCGATGATCTGAAAAATGGAAAAAAAAGTGCACTTTTTGCCTTTAAAGTACAAAAAAAATCTCGCAGAACCGAGCCAAATGTTCGTGAAGAATACGAATGGGAAGTCCCATATCGCGTCGCTATGTATATCATGATTGGACATATCGAAGTTCGCAAACTCCGTCATGAATATACTCATACAGATGGAAAAATCTGGGAAATTGATATGTATGAAGGTGCAAATACTGGTATCGTGATCGCGGATCTCGAACTCGCCACGATGCATGAAAAATATGAAATCCCTGAGTGGATCGGGCAAGAAACAACAAAAAATAAAAAAATTACCAATAATTCTTTTTCACTTCATCCGTATATGAATTGGACAGAAAAAGAAAAAGACCTCTTTCAATCATTGAAGAAACGAAAATAGTTTTTGACAA
>CANBWW010000041.1 GCA_947373235.1 Candidatus Altimarinota bacterium
TGGTGAGTCGATCACTGGTCAGTGGTTCCAGATATTATGACCCTTGGAAAATCTCTCGGTGGTTGAGTGATGCCGATTTCTGCATTTATTTCTACGGAAAAAATCTGGCAGTGTATGATGAGCCCCAATCCATTTATCCATACGACGACGACCGGTGGATGAGCCCTGGCCTGTAGTGCAGCGATTGCATGACTGCATGTCGCACTCAGGGATAATTTTTCAAAACTTGCACAAGAAAAAGGGGAATATATGATGAAGAAACTCCAGAAACTCGTGAAGAAATACCCAAAAATATACAAAAATGTGACCTGAAAATGACTCTTGATAGCACAACATTTTCAGTCTCCTGAGATCGGATATCGCGTGACGGCCGAGCTTTTTAAAAATGGTGTTTTGGTTGCTGGAACTCTCAATAATGTTCTTACTAGTCGAATAGAACCACCTATTGTTATTAGTTATGATGAGATCGATAAGGGACTTGAGGCATTGAAAACTTCTCTCAAAACAGTCCAGAAATCTCTCAAAAAATCGAAGAAATAAAAATAGTGAGAATAAATCTCATTATTTTTTGACTTTCTTTTTTAAAAAGCATATACTTCACTCACTGTAATTTTTAAGTACAAAATATGTCTCAAAATAATCCTTTCGAATCTGCTCGAACCCAGATGAAAACCGCGTATACATTTCTCACTCGCGAATATGATGACCTCTTTCCGATCCTTTTGTCACCAGATCGTGTGATCGAAGTATCTATTCCCGTGAAGATGGACGATGGAAGGGTAGAGACTTTTACTGGATATCGTTCTCAGCATAACTCGGCTCGTGGTCCGTATAAGTGAGGGATTCGGTATCATCAAGATGTGACGAAAGATGAAGTGATGGCGCTCTCGACCTGGATGAGTATCAAGTGTGCAACCCTCGATCTTCCTTTGGGCGGTGGAAAGTGAGGTATCATCGTCGATCCAAAAAAACTCTCACAAAATGAACTCGAAAAACTCTCACGTGGATGGGTGAGAAAGCTCTATAAATATCTCGGCCCACTTGATGATGTTCCAGCTCCAGACGTCAATACCAATGGTCAGATCATGTCGTGGATGGTGGATGAATATTCAAAACTCGTTGGTCACTGGACTCCTGGAACATTTACTGGAAAACCTCTTTCTATCGGTGGTTCACTTGGTCGGGATACGGCGACAGCTCAATGAGGCCTCTATGTTCTCGAAGCCTATCTGAAGTCAAAATGAGATACCATAAAAAATAAAAAAGTAGTGATCCAATGAGCCGGGAATGCTGGACTTCATATGATCGAACTTATACAAAAATCAGGAGCCATCCTGATCGGAACTTCGGATTCTCACGGAGCGATCTATGATGAAAATGGTCTCGATATTTCTCAGATTGTTTCCCTGAAGGGAGATAAAAAATCTCTGACTGAGTACAAAGGTGGAAAACAAATCAGTAATCATGAACTTCTCGAGCTTTCGTGTGATATCCTGATTCCTGCGGCTCTCGAAAACCAGATCACTTCTGAAAATGCTGACAAAATCCAAGCAAAACTTATCCTCGAACTTGCGAATGGTCCGATAACACCAGAAGCAGATATCACACTTTTTTCTAAAAATATCTCAGTGATTCCAGATATTCTCGCGAATGCTGGATGAGTGACGGTTTCGTATTTTGAGCAGGTACAAAATAATGCAAACTATTTCTGGTCACGAGAAGAAGTCCAAGAAAAACTCAAACTCAAGATGGAAACGGCACTTCATGGAGTTCTCGAAATGGCTGAGTCAAAAAAAGTAATGCTTCGAACGGGAGCGTATGTCGTCGCCATGAAACGCATACTCGAAGCGATGAAGGTACGGGGATAAGGATTTTTTCTATTATTTTATCGATACTGTTCCAGTTCTCTCGAGTTTCCCCCATCATATAATTGAACCCTTGAGAGCGCTCCAAAGAGATTTTAGACCTATGTAGTACATAAAAAATCTATAGAGAAATCTTTGTGGGAGAAAGTATTTGAGTATTTTCCAGCTTTCATCTTTTTCAAAACTTATAGCTATGCACGTGATACAAAAATCAAAAATCAAAAACAGGAGAGAATAGAGGATAATATGAAACAGAGAATTGAGATAAATACCCGTTCCATACAAAGAATAACTAATAAGATTAACTATCAACATAATAATAGTAAAAAAATCAAAAAGAGGCGCGATTAAAGGAACAATGATTTGAAATATCAGAAAACTTGGGAAGATAAAAAATCTGAGAATTCCAGAAGTTTCTTTTGTAAAGAGTGCATCTATATGTTTCCAAGTTACTTGCAATACTCAAAATCCCCACCGGAATCTTTGTTTGGTGAAACTTTTCCAGTCAGAAGGGGCTTCTGTATATGCGTATGCAAATTCTTCATGACGTATTTCATAACCAGCCCTGAGAAGTGTAAGTGTCATATCGCTGTCTTCTGCGAGTGTATCGCTCGAAAATCATCACCATTCAATGATGGTTTTTCTTCTCCATGCTCAGATCGCCCCAGGAACTATCGTTATGGCATGAAGAGCACTGTAGGCTCTTCTATCCAGATTTTGGCTCGTGTTATATTCTAGTGCCTGCATATTTGTAAGGAGATTTTCCCGATTTCCCACTTTTACGTTTCCAGCTACTGCTCCGACTGTGGGATCAGAAAAATGTCGTGTAAGAAGGGATACTGTATCTACTGCAAAAATCGTATCAGCGTCAATAATGATAACTACTTCAGCTGAAGAATGCTCGATAGCATAATTCATACTTGCTCATTTTCCAGAATTTTTCTTCGAAAGCAATTGGATTCGAGAATTCTTCCCATACTTATTTTTTACTATATCAATAGTGTTATCAGTTGATCCATCATCGATCACGATGATATTAAAATTTGGATAATTTGATAAAAGAAGGGAATCTATCGTTTTTTCTATTACTTTTCCTTCATTGTAGGCTGGGACAATAATAGAAACAGATGTATTTTTCTTATGAAAAACACGTTTTGGTGTGTGATGATATTTTTCGAGAAATGCAAAAATAATAACAATAATCAGTCGAATCACACCAAAGAGAAGTGTGATGATAAATATATCATAGAGGACCCAGAGGAGAAATGAGATATATGAAAAAGATGTATGATTTATATCTTGTAAAACGGCATCATTTCCACTTACTTTCGGCATAATATCATCACGACTACTTCCAAGTAGATCATTTATACCGACAAATCTATATCCTTGCGCCTTGAGTTTTTCTATCAGAATTGGAAGTGCTTCCACTGTTTGACTCCGATCTCATCCAGCATCGTGTAAGAGAACTATATTTCCATTTCAGGATTTTGTCTGATCTATCGTGCTTTGTACTATGTTTTGTACCCCTGGGTTTTTCCAGTCATTCGGATCAATCTTCATTCCTACCGTGATGTATCATAGACTTTTGGATTCTTCAAGTGGTCCAACTTCACTTGGTATTTCTGGTTCTATATCTTCTGCATATGGAGGACGAAATACGATGCTCCGGTGTCTTGTGATGCTTTCAATCAGTCTTTCTGTCGATACTAGCTCAAAATCTTCTCTGAGTGGTCAGATTTTTGAGATATCCGGATGAGAATAACTATGGTTACCAATAATGTTCCCCTCATTATAAGCACGTGATACAATATCTGGAAATTTTTGTATGTTTTCTCAGACCATAAAAAATGTGGCAGGAACTTTTTCCTTCTGCAGAATATCGAGAATTTTCGGTGTGAAAGTGTTACTCGGTCCATCATCGAAAGTAAGTGCAATTTCTTTATCTTTTTTTTCTCCATATTGTGAAATCGTATAGGGAAGTGGAAAGTCAGATATTGTTTCACTCGTAATCAAATTTCCAGATAGACTCAATTTTCTTACCCCTTCTTTTGGACTGCTTTGGAGTTTATAGAATTCACCATCCCCATCATAATTAATCTCATATCCATATTCTAATTTCGAAAGAGAAGCTGCTGATGTCTTTCCAGACTTTTGCTTAAAAATATTCCAAATAGTTGGATCTTCTGATCCGAGGCGCCAAAGAGAAATATTTCCAATACCCAAATCTTCAATACTTGCAAGTTCATTGTACCCAGTAACTCCATCGAGATACCAAACTTCATGTTCCTTGTTATTGTCATCGACATAGGCAAACATTGGATTCATGCTTTCCGAATCAAAATCAATATTTGCATCGGACTCTTTCATGATGGTGTGTGCTTCCTGAAAAGTTACTGCATCCGATTCTTTTTTTCCAAGGGTCCAGTCATACCCATAATTCCCAAGAGTGACAACCAGTTTTTCACTCGGAACTTGACCCAGTGCAGTCTTGACTCCATCGACAAACCAATCATTGGAAGCTATGGGCCCTGGATCAGCATTCGACCAGTGTTCATCGTAGGCCATTAAAAAAATAAGATCTACCCAATTGGATATTTCTTCGAGATCAAACGAATCATTTCCTAGAGGGACGTTTACGGATACAAGTTTTCATGATTCATGCATGAGTTCTGAAAACTCTTGCAAGAAGGTCATATAGTATGGTATTGTTCCATCATCCAGCTCTTCAAAGTCGATATTTATGCCGCTGAGATTATATTTTTTCGTAAAATCCAGAAGATTTTGCTCAAGATTTTTCCTGTTTGTATCATCTTTTAATACTTGAAAAAGAAGTTTTGTATCCCAGAGGTTTGTTGATTGATTAAAATTATTAATAAGCGCATGAACAGGAAGATCAGGATCATTATTTTTTAAATAGGTCATCGTTCGATCCAATTGTTCGGGAGCTATGAGAGACATTCACGTTCCTTTGAGCGTGAGTTCTTCCATAATGAGCGTATCCATGTTTTCTTTATTTGCCTCAAGGGATGCAAAACTTGCATCATCCCATTCAACTCAAAACGCATATACTTTTCTTTTTTCGGGTAATATTTTTCCTGATTCAGTCGCAATAAAAGGTGGTCGATGGAGTGGTGGATCTTTTACTATCGGTGGTGGATTTTTTGGCTTATGGAAGTGATGAAGTGATGAAAGATCATGAAAAATACCAGGAAGTGGAAGAACTGGATGGAGAAATATACTGACTACAAATATACTTATACTAAAAAGAAGTATGCTTCCAAAAATAGAAAATATTTTTTTTGCGCGAATTTTTCTTTTATTTGTATGATCGAAAAAAATAGGGTTTTTGACCATAAAGTTCCATTTTTATAAGAATTACCCAACTATTTTACAGGGAATTACTGCATCTTCATCATAGGCATAGACAGCACACAATCTATGATAACCGTCTGCGATTATAACCGTCGAGGTTCAGGGATCACGTACCAATAAAAGCGGACTGAGTGATGTACCTTTCTCTATGTTTTTTTTGTCTTTTCGAACATGAGAATTGCTGACACCAAGAAGACTGAGTTTCGATGCTCGAAATATATCCTTTGCTTTAAAGTGCGTAATATCTGTATTTTTTAGTCCTGCTATGAGCTTTTCTATTTTTTCATTCTCGAAAATGAGACTGAGATAATCATGAGCTGCAGGATAGTCATGTTCTTCTGGAAGCCCGAGCCAAGAGATAACGATAGGAGTTTTTGGTGATTTCATAATAAGAAAGAAATTATGTTCTGATTGTATGATAATATTTCTCTTTTTCAAAGATATTTTCTTCTCATTTTTTCTAGGAATCTTTCCATTATCCTTTATAATAGAAATCTATTTTTTATATTTCTTGTATGGTATCAAACGAAAAATCCCAAGATCCAAAAAATGCATCTTTTCTTTCCTATAGTTCACATGAGGAGATTATTTCGATAGTCGAAAATGCACGGATAGTCCAAAAATCTTGGAGACAAGAATCCATTTCTGAAAGGATTTCTGGACTTCGAAAAATCTATGAACTCATGCAGAAACAGAAAGAAATACTTGCTCAGAGTGTGACACAAGATATGGGTATGCCGATAAAATTCGCAAGAGATGATGTAGGATATGCTCTGAATTATTTTCTCTGGTATCTGGAAAATGCAGAAAAATATCTGTCTCCAGAACTTGTTTTCGAATCTTCGAGCGAGATTCATACGGTTTTCTATGAACCAAAATGAGTGATCGCTGTGATCACACCATGGAATTATCCATGTATGCTTTTTGTGTGGGCATGCATCCAGCCACTTCTTGCAGGAAATACAGTAATCTGGAAAATCTCGAAAGAAGCTATGAATACAGGAAAACTGATTACTGATATTGTGAAAACTGCAGGATTGAGAGAAGGGGTGTTGACTGAGATATATTGAGATGGTGCAGTTGGGGAATTTCTCACGGATCAGATGATCGATGGAATATCTTTTACAGGAAGTACCGTCGTCTGAGATCATCTTGCTGAAAAGGCAATTTCCAAAAAGATCACGGCACTTATGGAACTCGGTGGTTCTGCACCCGGTATTCTCTGTCCAGACGCTGATATCGATGATGTTCTGAAGACAATATGTTTTCTCAGGTTTTCAAACTCAGGTCAGATGTGCGACGGGCTCAAGCGTCTTATCGTCCATACTTCTCTCTATGATGAAGTGGTTAAAAAAATGTCAGCAATACTTGTTTTACAGAATATATGAAATCCTCTGGATGAGTCCACTGATATCGGTCCGCTCGTTTCAGAAAAACAAAAAACTCTCCTTATCGAACAACTCGACGATGCCTTCGAAAAATGAGGGACGATCCTTTTCGAGAAAAAACCAGATCCAGAACTTTCCGGTCCATATGTGCCACTTATCCTTCTCGGAAATATCACACGAGATATGCGTGTCTGGAAAGAAGAAGTTTTTGGGACGATCCTTCCGATCATTGCTTATGAAACCGAGGAAGAAGCGATCGAACTTGCGAATGATACGATCTATGGACTGGGTGCCTATGTATTTACTCATGATCGAGAAATATTTCATCGGATCGCTTCCCAGATACAAAGTGGCATGGTTCAGATGAATAATACGAATTATTGTATACCTTCAGATCCATTTGGCGGATACAAAGCTTCTGGCATCGGAAGAGAACACGGAGAAAGTGGATTTCGAGAAATGTGTAATATAAAAGTTCTTTCGGAACCAAAAATCCTTCCTTCATAAAATCCATTTATTTTTTATTGTATTTTTTAAAGTTCCCTTATACTGTTTTTCCTAAAATACTGACTTATGCAAAACAAAAATCTCGATATATCTCTGAATGGTCCGATCCTTCGTGCCATTTTTACTCTTTCATTGCCGATACTTCTCGGAAATCTACTGCAAAGCGCGTATCAACTGATCGATGCCTTTTGGGTAGGGAAGCTTTGAGGTGATGCCGTCGCTGCAGTTTCTATTAGTTTTCCAGTGACTTTCCTGATGATCTCACTCGGAACTGGTTTTGCGATCGCTGGATCCACTCTTATTGCCCAGTATGTGGGAGCCAAGAACTTTAAGATGGTCGACCATGTCGCTGCTCAGACCCTGATGATGGTAGTTTTGGTTTCATTCGTTCTGGGTTGTGTTGGTTTTCTGATCACTCCTTGGATACTTCATCTCATGTGAGTAACTCCATCAGTCTACCACGATGCGCTCACTTTTATGCGAGTGTCATTTTTTGGTTTAGTTTTTGTTTTTGCATTCGCTATGTTCCAGTCGATCATGCGGGGTATCGGACAGGTAAAAATGCCGATGTATATCGTCGGATGAACGGTCCTTTTGAACTTTATCCTCGATCCACTTTTTATCAATGGATATGGGGTGATCCCAGCCTCTGGTGTTGCTGGTGCTGCGGTCGCGACACTCTTTACACAGGGAATTGCTGCAGTCATCGGTCTCGTTATATTGCTTCGATGAAATTATGGTATCCATCTGAAGCTTTCAGATTTTGCACCCGATCTTCCATATATTAAAAAGGCATTTCTTCTCGGATTTCCGACTTCTATAGAAATGTCGGCTCGGGCTCTTGGACTTGTTGTGATCACATTTCTGATCACGAGTTTCTGAACCCTGGCGATCGCTTCTTATGGTGCTGGATCCAATATTCTCCAACTGATCATGATACCAGCGATGGGTCTTTCTATGGCAACATCGGTTCTGGTAGGACAAAATATAGGAGCAAAAAATATCGCACGTGCTGAGAAAATAGCGAAAGTCAGTGCGGTTGTTTCATTTAGCTTGCTTACTTTTTTCGGGATTCTCGTGTATATTCTTGCACCGATATTGATCGGATTTTTTATACCAGGTGACCTGTGAGTCATCGCCTGATGAGCTCATCTGCTTCGTATCGTTGCCCTTTCATTCTGATTTATAGGGCTTCAGCTTTCATTTTCATGAGTTTTCCGTGCGTCTGGAAACATGACGACGACACTTTTTATCACTCTGATTTCCCAGTGGGGAATCCAACTTCCTCTCGCATACATATTTTCTAAATATACCTCTCTGGGTATAGATGGTATATGGT
>CANBWW010000042.1 GCA_947373235.1 Candidatus Altimarinota bacterium
AAATAAACATCGTTTAGTATAAGGAATCTCATAAAAAAGCAAACGAAGAGAGATAGACAAATATTTTATTATGTTTAAATATAAAAAAATAAGGTTAAAAAAATCCTCTTCTTTCGCAAGAAGAGGATTTTAAATTTTAAATATGGTAACGCTACGGAGAATTGAACTCCGGCCTACGGGATGAAAACCCGTTGTCCTAACCACTAGACGATAGCGTCAGATGTTTACGGATTGCTCCGTAAACAGAATTCTGAAATTATTTTCGAAGATCAGAGGTGATACCCATAGAACGAGCAGAACCAGCAACGATAGACATAGCCATATCGAGGTCATTTGCATTCAAGTCTGGCATTTTTCCTTCAGCAATCACTTTGAGTTGATCGAGAGTGAGATGTCCTACTTTTGTCTTATGAGCTTCTTTTGAACCAGATGCAAGTTTGAGTGCATCTTTGATCCACCAAGTCATCGGTGGTTGTTTTGTGTAGAAATCAAAAGAACGATCTTCGTAGATATTGATCACTGTAGGAAGTACCTTCCCCATCTGATCTTTTGTTTTGTCATTAAATTGTTTACAGAAATCTGCAATCTGGATACCGGTAGGTCCAAGGGCAGTACCTACTGGAGGTGCTGGATTTGCTTGACCGGCCTTGAGTTGTAGTTTGACAACTCGAGTTGGTTTTTTAGCCATAATAAGTGTGATTGTATAGAGTTCCTGTTCGGGAAAACGAGGAATACTACAGAGTATATAAACGTAGAAGCTCGGGTATTATAAAGAATTTATAAAAAATGCAAGGAGAAATCTAAGATTTTTCATCTTTCTGAAAATGATAAAAAAGAATCCCTGATTTTTTCGTCAACTTCAGTTTTCCGACACTTTTCTGTGTCGATCCGTGAGCTTCTCATATATAGCGGATCAACTCTGAAATAAGTGAACTCGAGAGTCCGTGACTCGAACCCGTATGTGCATTTTTATAGATATCAGCGACGATTTCTTTCTGAAAAAATAGATCCAAGTCGAGAAAATCAGAAACCAAAAAAGCATTTGGGAAGTTTGTTTTTTTGGAACCAGCAAGGAACCACTTTTCCGACTCACGATCAAAATATCCCGTTAGTTCTTGCATATATTCGGAAAGATTCGCGACCGTTCTTCCGAAAGAAGGATTCATCTCTTTGAGTATAGGAATCACTTGATGACGGATTTTATTGCGATCGAAACTCATATCCATATTCGTCGTATCTTCACGAAAAGGAATATCGAACTCCACAGCATATTTCAAAATATCTTCCTTGGACTGAGAAAGCAGTGGACGAAAAATATTCCTAGAAAGAACGCTCATTCCAGAAAGTCACTGAGACTTTCCTCATTTGATCAGATTCAAAAGGACCGTTTCTATCTGATCATCGCAATGATGTGCTGTCAGGATATACTTTGCTTGGTATTTTTCTCTGATTTCTTCGAGAAAACAATACCGCTCACGTCTCGCTATCGCTTCAAGTGATCATTTTTCCTGTTTATGAATTCATCCAATATCTTCTTTTTTGAGCTCAAACTGAATCCCCTGTTTTTCACAAAAATCAGAAACAAACTCGCGATCTCCATCACTCTCACTTCCTCGAAGCGAGTGATCAAAGTGAGCAACAATTATGTTTTTTTTCGGATGCATCTGGACTACTTGATACAATAAAACCATGCTATCTATTCCACCGCTCACAGCAAGAATCAAGATATCTTTCGGATCAATATATTTCGAAAATGTTGAAAGAAAGCTTTGCATGGAAGAATTTTATGGAAAAATAGGGAAGAAGAAAAATATTTTTATAATTCCCTCTTTTTATTCCATTCTCGTACAAACTCGAGAAAGTGATCATCGGGAGCTATGATATTCAGCATTTCTTTTCCGCATTTCACGCACTTATGACGGATCATATCACCCTTCTGTTTTCGATAATCGACTCAGATTGGCTGCATCAGTCCATGACAATCACTTGCGCGATCTCACGGAAAATCCGCATCCACATGAAGTGAATACAAACAGTACGGACAGTGATTGCGTGCTGAACCCGTCGGATGAAGAGAAACTTCTTTTTTACAGTGGGTGCAAGTAAATGTTTCGTTTCGCATGATAAATGCCATAGTTTCCTTTTTATGAATTTTTATGAGTGTAAATATTTTTTACAAAAAGGAAAGTACGGATTTTTGCAAAAAATACATTTTTCGTATAAGATGAAGGTATGCCTGAAAAAACTCAAACACCCGCAGGAGAAACCACTGAAAACCAAAATGCTTCATCGATCCAAAATGAAGAGCAATTTCATGATATTGTTGCTGAAGTAAAAGGAAAAGCCCAGACCGAATACGATCATGAAAAATTCGATGAACTTGCAAAAGCCCTCCATGAATCTCTTCACAATCAAGAAAGTGAAAAAGCTCTCACACTCATGACTCGTGGTGCTCTTGGACTCGGAAGTTCGGATATTCACTATGATTGTGGAGAAAAAACGATTGCCGTGAGAGTACGTATCGATGGAGAACTCAGAACCGTCGTTGAACTCGAAAAAAATGAATACAAACTCCTGATCGAACGTCTCAAATATAAATCGAATCTTAAGCTCAATATCACGGAAGTCCCACAAGATGGAAAATATCGTATCACCGAAGATGGAACTCATATCGATGTCCGTGTTTCGACGCTTCCTGTTCGATACGGTGAAAACGCTGTCTGTCGTATACTTGACTCTACAAAATCGATTCCACCGATTTCGGATCTTGGTTTTATGTGGACATCGAAACGTCAGATCGAAAAAAGTATGAAGAAGAAGAATGGAACGATTCTCGTCACTGGTCCAACTGGATCAGGAAAAACGACCACTTTGTATTCTATGCTTACGACCCTCAATACTCCAGATAAAAAAATCATCACTCTCGAAGATCCGATCGAATATGAACTTCCTGGTGTTGTACAGAGTGAAGTCGACGAAAGGAAAAACTATACATATGCCACAGGACTGAAGGCGTTGATGCGACAAGATCCCGACATCATCATGATCGGAGAAATACGTGATATCGACTCCGCCACGATCGCGATGCAAGCAGCGATGACGGGACACCTCGTCCTTTCTACTCTCCATACAAAAAGTGCCTGAGAAACGATCGAGCGACTTATGAATATGTGAGTTCCGAATTATATCCTCGCTTCTGGTCTCGATGTCATCATTGCTCAGCGTCTTGTACGCCGGCTCTGTCCTCATTGTATCGAAAGCTATGAGGCTGATCCAAGTCAGGTTGATATTATCAAATATATGCTCAAGGATATCGGTCTCGAAATTATGTCAGCAAAAAAAGATGCCTACATACTCCATCGATCGAAAGGATGTAGCGAATGTGGGATGACGGGATACAGAGGACGTATCGGTATCTATGAAGTGATGAGTTTTTCTGATGAGATCCGTATCCTGATACGAAATGGATCGAGTCCGAAAGAAATCATCGATACTGCTCGAAAATGAGATCTCATGCTGATGCGAGAAGATGGCATACTAAAAGCCATGCAAGGAAAAACAAGCCTCGATGAACTCTTTAAAGTTATAGAATAATATTTATTGATAGCTCTTAATATATATTGACAGATTTTAGCAGATGCCTATGATGATTTTATCATAAACTGCAAAATATGGGATCTCTACAACTCAATGTATACGATGATCGGTCCATTCTCCTATCTGATATAGAAGTCAATATACCTGGTATTCATATTAGTGCTCGCCATCTTGATTATCCTTCTAATAAAGAAAGTCCAGTGATATTTGAAATCGAGGGCGCTATAGAACATATACGTGAAATAACGATTCTCTGAGTTTCACACGCCGTTGAAAAAATACAAAAAACTCATTTTCCCAGAAATACTTGGGCACTTCATCTAAATAATTCAAGCAAATAATAAAAATCCCTCTGAATTCAGAGGGATTTTTATTATTTTGTAGTGGAAGTAACCGAAGTAGTACCTGTAGAAGTCGGAACTTCTAGAAGTCGATTCATAACGGTCTGAAGGACGTTCGTGTCACGAAACAAACCAAGATCGAGTTTCTTATCATCGAGATACAGAGTTGGTGTTCCTTCTACTCCGAGTGCATCACCTTCTTTCATTTCTGAATGAACTTGATCGAGATAAGAATTATTCTGGATACATTCTGTGAGGGATTTTGTATCGATAGAAGCTATACCTTGTGCTGCGTTCACACGATCAGCATCAGAAGTCGTCGCTCATTGTTTTGCATCTTCCATAGCATAAAGTGCTGATTTATACGCCATATACGTATCTGAACCTTTTCACTGAGAAGAAACACAGAGAGCGGCGAGTGCGTCACGTTCAGCATTTTTATGCATTCCTGTAAGTGGATATTGTTTGTAAGTAATATGAAGATATCCTTCTTTTGCATAGTTTTCAAAAACTGGCATCACAGACTTCGAAGCAGCTATACACGCTGGACACTGAAAATCGGCAAACATAACCATCTCATGTTTTCCAGAACCATAAGTTGGTGAGGGTGTACGAAGTGTCGGGAGATTTCCCTGAGGAGAGACTGAAACAGAAGCACTATTTTGATTACAAGAAACAACGACAAAGAGAGAGCAAAGGATAAAAAATATGTTTCGCATAAGAGAAAATTATGAATAAATTATGCCCGAAGTATATTCATTTTTCTTTGAATGCAAATTTTGCTTTTTCTGCCTTTTTTCTATACAATAGAGACATGAAAGTGCTATTTTCCATCTTTTTGTTTCTTTTTCCATTCTCCATTTTTGCGGACGATGGATTTATTGGTGAAAATCCTGGAATCGATTTTTATACAACGATCGATGAAAGTAGTGACTCCCTTCATAATCAGATCGTCGATAAAAACCTCAACAACACACCCACACTCGATGCTTTTGCAGCAGGATGTCCAGGTGGATGAAGTCTCACATGAGGCCAGACAACGCCTCAGATTTTAGCAGCTGTCTCGAGTTGAGATTATACAGATCTTTCTAACGTGATCCATTCAAATAGTAAGTGATGAATGTCTCTGGATCAATTTCAAGATCTCACCAGTTGTCTCAAAAATCGATACCAATCAGTAGAAAACCAGTCCTATAAAGAGCAGAATAATCTCGAACAACTTTCTTCGATCGGGCTATATAGCGATGGAGACACTTCGAATTCAGATTATGATATCGTCGCTGATATCGACAAAATCAATACGATTCTTTTTTCTGCACCAGAAAAATATACAGGTGTAAAAAATAATGCAAAAGATGCTCTGAGTAAGTTTTTATCAAACAAAAAAATCACCACTATTTTTGATCAAAATAAAACTGCAACAACTCCTGTAATACAAAATAATACAACTCCAGAGACTCCTGCTACGAATACTCAAAATACAACACAAACGAATACAACACTCGCGGATCTGATCGGTGGAACATGTGCTTGAAGTTCTGATTCTCCGATCGTGGTGAATGATCTGATCGATGAAAATTTTCAAAAAGAACTTGCAAAAAAACTCTGAAGCCCCGTTAGTACCAATACAGACACAACGCTAGTTGGCTGATATACAAAACCCGTCGGCACAGAAAATGATCAAACAAATGGAAATACAGAAGTGCCAAAAACAAGTAAAGATGATTTTTTTGATAAACTTCCATGCAATGCTGTATTCTGTGTCGATATAAAGATGAAAGCGGGTGTTCAAAATCTTCTCATTGGTGGAAAAAATTATTCGATCGAATGAATTCTCGATAAAAATGCCGACATACTCACCCCGATCGCTGATTCATCGCTTCGCAGTGAAAAAATGACGAATAACTTTTGGTCACTTCCTTTTTCAAATCTGAAACTCTCTAATCTGGTGGCTTGATGAAAAATATACCTAGCAGAACGTCCACAACCAACCCGTGTAACACCAGTGGCTTGATCTGCAGAAAAAGACTTTAGTGACGCGGAAATCTGTGCATATCTGACGGCTGGATTACCAACGGATCCGACCCAAGCGAATGGATTTTGATGAGGAGCGTATATTTTCCACGCTGGAAGTACTACTGATAATATCAATACCAAAGACACTCCTCTCTGAAGTCAGGATACAGCGAGCAACGCAGCAAACTGTTTGCAGCTCGAAAAAGATAAATGAGCGTCGACTGCCTACCAATCATTTTCAAATAATCTGACCCAGATTCAGGCATTTACCCATGGATTCGTGAATGAAATCAATGAAATCGTAGCGATCAGTCAGAGACTCCATACCCTTCCTGTACAATAAAATCCAATCTATGAGATTTCCTCTTTTTTTATCCATCTCGTGTATTCTCATACTTCCTCTTTCGAGTTTTGCAGATAATATGTGCAGTCTAGAAAATGGACCGACACCACTTTTCTCTGAATATCTTCAGACAACGCAAAGTAAAGTCGCCCAGATACGAAGTTTTGTGCAAAAAAATAATACTTGCAAAGGAACAGCTGGGTCATTTACGCAGGAAAGAAGATTTATGGACACGATCGATATGGTCGATGACAACACTCCTGGACTTTCTAATGTATGAACATATACGCATCTACTGACTGATTTTTTGTATAATGTAAAACTTGTCTACGATGGTGGTGATAAAAAAGCAGTGATCGAGCAAGGAAAACTCATCCAAAGTATGGAAACCAATATCATCATTCCAGCTATACAGTCAGCTGCAAACGCCTGTGCGCTCGATGTTTCTATGAGCATGCCTGGCATCAAGGGAAATTCTCCAGGAAGTGCCCTCAGTCAACTCTTAGGAAATAATAAAAAACTCGAATCCTACTATAAAAATGTCGCTCTCGGATTTCCAAATTCGAGTGAAACCGATCCAGATCTTGTTCCGCTTTTTCAGGAAATTCAGCAAAATTATTCTCCAGAAATAACTGCCAGTTGTAGTAGTACGAGTGGATATCAAGAACTCTCAACCAAACTCATGAAATCATGGGAAAAAATGACAACTGGCATCGATAAAAGCAATGATAATTGGAAACAAGCGATCGCCCTCTTTCGTGGTGAAAATACACAATCGGCTGATTATTTTTCCCTTCAACAAAGACTTCTTGCAGGCGAACTCGCTCGTCAGTGAGTGACAAAAAATGCAGCAAGTATCATGATGTGAGTACTCACTTGTGTACAACAAAAATCTGGAAAAGATGCAGATATCATGGAAACTATCGAGGCAAGAACTTCTTGTGACAATACCTGGGTGAATGGTTTTTCCAATATTGTTTCAGGATTTTCGAAAACCTATCGACAAGCAAGCAATACGGATGTATATATAGCTGGACTCATCACCTATCAAAATGAGGTCTCAAAAGTCACTACCAGTATGAGTGATATGTGGGGAGAAATCAACCAAATACTTATCGATAGTAACTCAGTGACCGACGATCAAACCATGACCAATCTGGTGACACTTCATGCAGATCTCACGACCACCAATCAAAATCTCGCAAGAGAAATCGTGAAAATAAAGGCTGATTGTCAGAAAGCACAACCAAATATTCGTTGCCCCAAGTAAACACTATATATCCAGTTCGATACTTATCGGGCAATGATCGGATCCCATCTGATTTCAGAGATATTCGACTTTTTTTGTTTTCTGAGTGATCCCCTCACTTCCCCACCATGCATCGATACGCCATCCGACATTCGTGAGACGAGAACGTGTGATAACATCCCACCAAGAATACACATCTGGGATATCTCCATATTTCACACGAAAAATATCAGACCAACCATCGTTCACTCGACCATCAAGCCAGGCTCTCTCCAGAGGATGAAAACCTATTTTTCAGTCATTCGCCTTTGGACGAGCAAGATCGATCTCATGATGAGCACAGTTTAGGTCTCATCACCACAGTACATGATGTCACTTTCTTCGAAGTTCATCCATATAGTTTGCAAATTTCTCATAAAAAACAAGTTTTCACTGCCAAGCTTCTTCACTCTTCCCACCATTTGGAAAATAAATGCCAAAAATATCAAAAATATCTTTTCCAAGAGTTATCTCTATATGTGCCACACGACCTTCATTGGCCGTTGGATCTTCTGGGAAACTATCCATAAAGCGAATATTTGCAATATCAGATACTCTTTTATGGATCCATACACCCGTTCCAGCATATCCAGGTTTTTCAGCAGGATTGTAGTGAACC
>CANBWW010000043.1 GCA_947373235.1 Candidatus Altimarinota bacterium
TCGCAAAAAATATCTTGCTTCTGGTGCCACGATTCGTGTCGTGAGTACCGACAAATTTATCCAAGCGTATCGTGAAACGAAAGTTCACTGACCACATAAAGGTGGATCGATCACGTATTTCCGAAAGATTTCGCAAGCCGCGCCAGAAAGTATTCGTCAGTGGCTCGTCTATAATTCTCTCGGAAAGCAGATCGGTTGACTCGCCGTCCATGATTATCTCGGAACTCACTCAGTCCATCTCGTGGCTTTCACCGATCGAAAAAACTATGAGTATCAGTGAGGAACGGGACTCATCGACGAATGGTTCAAAACTTCCGCAGAACTCGGTATCAAGTATCTTTCTTTCGATCATCTTCGAAATATCGGATGACCAGCAAATCAGAAATGATATACCGCTTTTAAGGAAAATTTCTTATCTGCTCGACTCTCTTTCCGAGAAGCGTATTTCAAGTTCTTTTAAGGAGAATATACTTTTTCTATTGCATAGTTCTTTCTTTCGTATAAAATAAAGTGGCTTTATCCATTATCTATCATTTTATGATGAAAGACCACACAGGCAAATGTTGTTCCGTCCATTGTGTCGCTTATGCTCTTGTATTGGTTGGTGCTCTGAACTGGGGACTCGTCGCTATCGGTCATTGGATGGGGGGTTCAAACTGGAATCTGGTAAATCTTCTTCTTGGAAATTGGCCAGTTCTCGAAAATATCGTCTATCTTCTTGTTGGCCTTTCAGCTCTGGCTATGCTTTGCAAAAAGTCATGTGCTGCTTGCAAGAAATAGAACGTTGAATAAAAAACTCTCTCAATTTTTTGAGAGAGTTTTTTATTATGTGCCATTATTTTTTGGGATTTTGTAGTATTCCAGAAGATACTGTGCTATCTGCGCCCACAGTTCAGAAGATGTATTTTCTGAATAGGTTCCACTTCGAGGACGATCGATACTGACGATGAGTACAAATTTCGGATTATTAGCTGGAGCAAATCATCCATAAGAAGTGATTGTATGTCCTATATCTTGCCCAAGGATATTATTCTCATACCCACCTTTATATGGAATTTGGGAAGTTCCTGTTTTTCAAGCAATATTGTAACCAGCAACTCATCATTTCGCAGCATATCCATGTTGGACACCATCCACGAGCATATAGCTCACTTTTTTTGCAGTGTCTTCTTTTATTACTCTACGTGATGGTGTCGGGATCGTATCGACTTTTCGACCATCTGGGTAGGCGATAGATTCTACGATGTATGGTTCCATATAAACTCCACCATTTGCGAGAACCGAGTATGCAGCGGCCATTTGGAGCATCGTTACATCGATACCTTGACCAAATGACATGGTAAATAGTTGTGTACGAGACCATTTTTCATACGGATCGATACGAGAATACGTTTCTCCATCGAGCGTGATATTTGTTTTATTTCCGAATCCAAAATCAAGAATATATTTATAAAAGAGAGAAGGACCTATTTTGCTAATAATGTCGATCATACCGACGTTACATGACCAGTCGAGTGCATGTATATAGGTATGTCTTCCACTACATTCTCCAGAAAGATTTGAGATTTTCCCCTTATTTCCTCATCCATAGTCGAGTTCGACGGATCCTTTATCGAAATAGGTATCGTTCGGATCGATCTCGCCTGTATCGATTCCTATGGCTGCTGTCATCGCCTTAAAAACAGAACCAGGTTCATAAAGATCAGTAATAATCGGATTCGAATACACACCAACTCCATATTTATTTTTGTATTTATATTTTTGTATTCCAAAATTTTTTATTTCATCGTCTGTTGCATTTCTGAGCTTCAGCCTCTGACCATCGATATTTGATATGAGTGTCCCACTTTGGGTATCCACTACAAAAAGTGGAATCCCAAATAAATCAAAATAAGGATTTGTATAGGTATTATAGTCTACTTTTTCCATTTCATAGACGTCTGTAAAATTGTTCGGATCATAGTCTGGATAGTTTACCATAGCGACGACAGCACCTGTTTTCGGATCCATGACGATCACACTTCATTTATTTCATCGAAAATCTTTGACCGCTTTTTCTAGTCGAGTCGAAATCTCTTTTTGTATATTTCGATCGATTGTCAGGGTAATGTCGGCACTGTTTTTGATTCCCGTTAGGTCTGTTCCCAGATATCCAGTGATCGGTCGTCCCGCACTGTCTTTTACAACTCTTTCCGTCGGGCTTTCACTCTGAAGAAGGTCCTGAAAATATCACTCTACTCCATATCTTCCGACTCAACCACCGTCGATAAAACCAGTGATTTGCCCAGCTACACTTCGCTCTGGGTAATAGCGTATAAGATTATCATCAATGATAATAAACTGAAAAATCGATCCAGAAAGAAAGGCTGTTTTTTCGTCCCCGGTCAATTTTTTGGATGCCAATTGCTCACTATCGATTCGTTTTGTGACTGCATCACGCGTACTCACACTCATTTTTCTGATAATATCAAGATGTTTTCTTTGTTTTGGCTCAAACTTAGGAAGTATTTTATCACTTCCTATACCAAGTGCAGCACTCAGTCTGGCAGCGAGTCAAACTTTATCTACTACTTTTGTGGGATTGATATAGAGATTATTGGATACAAAAAAGAGTGATGGTTCTTGCCATGCATTGATCTGGTCAGCGAGCGTTTCGCTTAGATTTTCTTGGATTTCTACGCTGTCGATCGGTGCGTCTATTTTGCTTTTGAGATAAGTATTGATCTTTGCTTTCATATCTGATACCGTTATATCCTTCATTCCAGAAAGATCTTCATGGAGATAGTTGCTCATATTTTCGAGACACGGATCAGTCGAATATGTACAATATTCATCAAACACAATATCAGATAAGAATGTTATCAATTTTTCTTTTGATCCGACTTGAGTGGGATCGATCGCGAGATTTCCGAGATTCGTTGAAACTGAAAGAACTCAGTGAAGTGAATCATCGGATGAGTAAATAGATCCACGAGAAACCGGATTTTTGAGTATCATCGTTTGTTGATCGTAGGCAGCTTTTTTATAAAAATCCCCATCCAAAACGGTGTAATGGAAGGCCATAAAAAGATAAAAAAGTATGTACGCAAAACCAATACAAAGAACGATTCCTATACGATCCAGATGTTTGAAATACTGAATTATCCGTGTAATATTGTATTCTATAAAAGATTTCATGAAGAGGCTTTTCGGAAGTAAAAGTTTATTTTTTGTTCTCTATACTAAAGTCGCGAAAATCCGCAAAAAGATCGAGAGAAGCACTGGAACTAACGATAACGATATCTATATTTGTATGATCAGCCAGTGCCCTGAGGATATCAAGCGTTCGGATTCGTGTTGGATACTGGAATTGTTCTTTTCAGAAACTATCTTCGATATACAAAATACGTTTATAAGCTTGGAGATTATAGTAAAGAATACGCCGAGTTCAAATGATAATATCTTCTTTTGCATGATACATATCCATCCACACTTGTGATTTTTTTGTGGATGTTGATTCATTCAGGATGAGTTCACTTTTTTCCATATCTTTTGGAAAAAATGAAAGTGCGAAAAGATCATCTGGAAAACAAAATATGTCTCATTTTTGACTGTAGGCGACCAGATCTTTCGGAGAAAAAATACGACTGAGAAAATGATGTATTGTTCTCATGGGTGGATTTCTTTTTTCTGGAAGGCTCGTTTTTTCGAGAATATAGTTTTTTTTATCGAGTCTTGAGAGGAGTGGCGCTGGGATAAAGAGCGAAATGATCTTATGAATTGGGATAAAGTATTTTTTCGAAATCTGTAAAATTGATTCGATCATTCACATTGTGAGTAGCGGAGTCGATGCGATGACAGCTATAATTGGTTTGAGCTCAAAGGTATCTGATCTATTTGTATCAGCTCAATCTGGAGTGTCCATATAAATCTTCGAAACAACCCCGAGATCGATATTTTTTCCGACTGGTATTTCCACGAGTGATCCTATTTGGATATCATCTTTCCAGGTTTCAGAAATCGAGTAAAGAAATGGATCCGTCGAAAGAGTATGTTTGAGTGGAATGACATCTATAAGCATGGACGTAGTATACATATTCTCATGGATTTTGCGAGTCAAAAAAACCTTCCAGAAAGGAAGAATTTTTGCTAGATTCCGAGAGATTTTTTCAGTTCTTCTGCTTTTTTTGCATCGGCATTGCTCGATTCTTCCGCCTTCCGTTCTTCTGTATAAATATCTTTGAGTTGTTCCCATTCATTCTGGGCCTTGATCACCAGTCCTTTTATGATTTCACCTTCTGTTGGCATAAGTTTGCGAAACTCAACTCGTTCATCTTCAAATACTTTCGTTAGTTCATCGAGCTGAAACTGTGAAAGAGTTGGGATCGCATCGATAACACGTTTTTTTTCGAAAGTAGAAAGTGAGAGCGAATGTTCGAGAAGATTGACGAAATTTTCTTCTTCAAAAGTCGTGAGTGGATGTATGAGAACGCGCTGGAAAATATCGGTATTTGGTGTTTTTGTACGCGGAGTAGGCAGTGGACTCCCTGTTTGTGCTATATCTCCTCCAGGTGATATTCCTGATCCAGAAGAGTCGTTTTGAGGTTCAGACATATGATAAAATTAATTAGTTTTCATTATAGACTTGATTTTCTGTTTTTCAAATGATTTTTTCAAATGCTCGGAAAGTTGGCGTTTTCAAAATTCTGTTTATAAAAATAAAATTTGCATAAGTTTAAAAATAAAGTATAAAGTATTTATATATACGCTTTCTATGAATATTCTGGAAAAAGGTCAACTTATACCCTGATATCTGAAGACTCTCTGAACAAAAACAAGTTCTCTTCTTTTGAGTAAAAGTAAATACATTTCCCAGATTTTAAACTCTGAAGATGAAGAAATCATCCCATATATAAAATATATAGAATTATTCGAAAGATTTCACCTTCGCAGTTCAGAGTTCTTTAGAAAAAATCTGGTTTCTAAAGAAAATGGATCGAATCCAGCGTTTTTTAAAAATCTCTACATAAGTCCATTATCTCATTTTACGATCAAGAGTATCCGTCCATGGGAAGGTGAAAATTATAAAAATTCCCCAGAAAAAACAGAACTGAAAATAGAGCAAAACAAAGCAGTTCTCATAGAAAATGCGAGAGTGGTCACTGCAAGATTGTGTCAAATACTGGAAGAAGAAATAAAGAATCAATGGTCATGCCAGGAGTATGATCCTATGGTCTTTGCAGCATCAGTACTAAAGAAGATAAAAGATCAGAATCTCCCTCTTTCATGAGTTCATCTTCATATGATCCTTGAAGGATTAGTCCATATTGAAAAAATGTATATGCACTTTTCAAATACGCTTTCAGGTCTTTTAAATACAGATGTTTCGTCTTTAGGATATGCTGAACTTCAGTGAGCTGAAAATCTTTTAGATAGACATGGTGATAGGAATTATCTTTTATGGAAACAATCTGGATTGGACGGTATTGTTTTGAGGATTTTGAAGAACTTTTCTGATAAAAATAATTTAGTAAAATTTTTACAAAGTTCCTGAGTGGGATTAGGTAGTCAGAATATTTCTCATTTTGAAGAGATTCTGAAGAATGATTCATTTGATCCATATGATTCCGAGATTCTTCCTTTCCTCGAGACACTTCTTTGAACTGAGCGGAAGAATAGTATTTTTAATACTATCGCTGCGACGATGTATTTTTTTCATGAGATAACGGTAAGTGTCGATATAACCATCTCTTCACCCGCTATTATTCTCAAATATGATGATCCTTTCGGACTCAATAATAATGGAGAACCGGATAATAAAATATCTTCTCAATATCTTTTTATAGATAAAAATAATGAATGATGAGTATCGGAAACTGTCGAATATGAGTGGAGAAGATTTCTCGAAAGAAATATCTTCCAGGAAATATGGAAAAAAGTAGTTCAGAATCGCCTTCCTCTCAATCCGAAAAATGTACTTGAATGAAAGGAAGATCTGCTACTCTACGACCAAGGTTGGGAATATATCAAAACCGAAATTATTGCTTTTCTCGAGTGTGATCGGGAACTTCCTCTTTCAAACTTGGATATCTATACGGGAAAGCAAGAAGATATAAAAATAGATGAATCGGTCCAAAAAATGGCGCTTATCTGTATACTCCACAGTCTTCAGAAAATAAAAGCATGTTTAAGGCCACAATATACATGCAAGCGAGAACAAAAAAATGGTCATTATATTGATGTATTTGATGAAGTTGATTTCTTGGAATGATTGGTTCCCATGATACGAACTTCAGAAAGTCTCGAAATAGCTCAAAAGCGTATCGATATGCATTATGGAGATATATATGGTATCTTCGATTCGATCGATCTATTGGATATTCTTCGATATGTTCAAAAATATGAGAAAGAAATGGAATTCATAAATATTGCTGATCTTTCCATCTCAATACATGAGTTGACGGGGAATATACAAGTGGTGAATAATTTCGATGAAAATATACTCCTCATAGATCCAAAAAATGCTTCCAGATCGGAAATACTTCAAAAAATACAAACAATAGTCTAATTTTCCCTATTCACCTTCGTTATGAATAATATTCCTACCAACTATCTTCTCCCTCAAGCAATAAATTTTGGTGAACAACTCGATGGTTCCGTCATCCGTCCCCACGGTGGTGTTATCACCTTAGAACAACGAATTGCCACGATGGATTCCTATGAGTCACTCCCAGTCTATCGTATGGAGAAAGAGGCTACCAATTTTCTTTGGGTGAATGCCATGTCTATTATCCAAGCAGATACTGGAAGTGGAAAATCCACTCAATTGGTCAAATTTCTTCGGAAAATGTATCCAGAAAGTAACATCATAGTTTGTCAGCCTCGAGTGGTTGCTGCTATGAATGTAGCAGATCGTATTGGTTATGAGAATATTGCCACTTCCGGAAACTATAAAGATGATATCTCGAGTCAGTACAATCCATCTGGTTCAGTAGGTTTTCGAACAGGAAAGTGAAATAGTGCTCAGCACACTGCAAAAACCTCTTTTCATACTGATGCCCTCGAGCTCATGCGGCAGATAGGAGGTAAGATTCCTGATATATTAGTAATCGATGAAATCCATGGACATACCGTTCCAGTAGAGGTACTCCTTTTACTCTATAAATACCTTCATAAACAAAAATCAACCATTCGTCTCGTGATGATGTCTGCAACGATCGATACGAAGAAATATGAACATTTTTTTGGACATACAATCCCAACACTTCGGATCGAAGGTCGTTCCCATCCGATCGAACAATTTCATGAACCAGAAGCCGATGTTGCACAGCTCGCGATCGATACAGCCTCTGGAATTGATGGAAAAGATGTCCTTGTTTTTGTTTCTGGAAAGAGGGAAATATATGATTTGATCGATGATATTCAGTCTCGAGTCGGTGCTATTATTCCTGTTTATCCTCTTCATGCCCAGCTCACGGCAGAAGAGAAATCCCTAGCACTTCAAGCGGATGTCAGTGGAAAAGCACGTATTGTTATAGCGACCAATGTCGCACAAGAAAGTATCACTCCTGAGAATATAGATTGTGTCATCGATACGTGAGAGGTGAAAATCATGACGTGGAGCAAGTGAGTTCGTGAATTACAGTGACAAGATGTATCTCAGTTTGATCACAAACAGCGTATCGGCCGTACTGGTCGGACAGCTCCAGGAAAGTCTATTCTGGTCAATAAAAAATCCGTGGAAGAGCTCGATATGGAGCCAATAGCGCCGATAACTATTTCCGCAATTCATAAAGAGATCCTTATTCTTGAGCAGGCTGCTCAGCAATATGGTGCTGGTATCAATCACCAGTGGAGACTTTTAGAAAGCTTCAAAAAGGACAAACATGGACCATTTCTTCATAGGATCGATAAGGAAAATATCGAATATATGTATGAAGAGCTCATCACTCTCTGAGCTTTGGATCAAAAAAGAAATATCACCCCACTCGGTGAAACACTTCTGAAGCTTCCACTTTCTCCTCATAACGGTCGTATCCTGATGGAGTCGATCAGTCGTGATTGTCTCTATGAGATGCTTCCTATTGTTGCGATGCTT
>CANBWW010000044.1 GCA_947373235.1 Candidatus Altimarinota bacterium
AATGTATGGAGTAAATTTGGAAATTCACCACAAGAAATGATCACGAATATTCCTCCTGAATATTTGGAAATTCTTAAAACATTTAAACTCGTTCATAAGGTCGGAAATACACTCTTTCTGCACGCACCACCGAGTGATATAGTTCTCGAAATATTGGCAAAATATTCGATCGAGAAAATCAATAGAGAATGGGAAAATATACTTACAAATCTCCTCTCAGAAAATCCTGATAGATGAAAACTCAGAAGATATCGGAAACTTGCAAGTATATTTCTTGCAGATAATTCTCAGATCGGTCTCGAAAACGAAAAATATAGTCGTGTCTATGAAAAACAAGGTACTACCTCGATCGTCCATGGACATAGAGATATGCGAAAATATCCACTTATACCTGGAATGTCATTCTATGGATACAATGAAAAAGATGGAAGATATGAAGCCATCATAGAAAATACAAAAACTCAAACCAACGATTTACTTCGGTCTCAAAATACATTTTAAAGAGATAGATATTGCAAAGAAAATAAATATTTCTATAATACAAACATTCTTAACTTTCCTTCTATGACCACCTCAAAAGATGAAATCCTCGATCCTGAAACACAAAAACCAGAAACAGAAGAAAAAGATGAAACTCTCAAAGCTCATATACCAGTGCCGAAGGTATCTCGATTTGGTTCACAACCAAGTAAATTCGGAAAAAACCCAACTCAAAGTTTCCAAAATCCAATCCAAAAAGGACGTCCAGGTCGTGCAGCTGCTCGCGGAAGATAGAACGAGTAGGGAATTTTGACTTTATAGGTATGAGGGATCATAGTTAAAAGTTTCAGGATTTTTACTTTTTCTTATATGAGCAGTATACTCCACCTTCCTCGATATATTCAAGATGCAAAAGAGTATATTCCCCATATGCTCCAGGAAGAATGACTTGATCTCGTATGTTACATGAAAGCAAATCTCATGTGAAAAATACATCCTCCAAGTGATCATATAACAGAAAATAAAGACAGGATATTTATCCCAATTCCTTGATTTCTTTCATGAAATGGAACCCTGAAATTGATCGGCGATACACTCAGTAAATATGGAAGTGTGGCGTATGCTCCAGATTTTCCATATATGAATATGGGTCCAATAGCAGAAAAGCTGGAACTTTTATATAAAAAAATTACGAATTTGATCTTGCAATATCCTGACAAAAAAATCGTACTGATTGGACACAGCATGGGTTGACTTATCGCAGAAGAAGTAGCCAGGATGCTCTATACAAAAATCGGAAAAAAAGTACATGAGATCATCACGATCGGAACTCCGCATGGAAAACCAGAAATTGTAAGACTGGTACAGAAATTTATCCCCTCAGGAGCATATGTAGGTGATCTGTGACATCGGGAACATACGAATAATCTGGATGCCATAATGGAAACCACAGAGTTTTTCTCACCACAAGTGACCATGAAAGACGGTCTCGTTGATCCAGAAAAACAGGTCCCTCGCGGTTCAGAAAAATTAGAAATAATCCAAGTTGGATCACCCCATTTTATTTCTTGAAATAATAGATGAAAAGCCTCTCATCATACATGGGCAAATCATACAAGTATCACTGGATCAAAGGTTCTAGCACATTCATTTGCTCATAATATCTCATAGTGACTCTTTTACCACTCCAATCTGCTCTTCGAAATATTGCAAATCCAGAAAAAGCTATCGGTGCTTCCCGGTTTTTTAAGACGGGAAAGGGCCAATATGGTGAGTGAGATATATTTCTCGGTATTTCCGTTCCTGATACGAGAAAGATCCTCAAAAAATATTTTTCAGCAATGGATCTCGAAAAAGTAGGAATCCTCCTCGATTCCCCCTATCACGAAGAACGGCTTACATGAGTTCTTACTCTCGTAGCATTTTCAAAAAAGTGAACCTATGATACAAAAACGCTCGCAGAGTTCTATATGTCACATGTGAAGAGTATAAATAACTGGGATCTCGTGGACTCTTCGGCAGCAGATATCATCTGACCGTATATCGAACAAATTCTCACTCACGATGAACGAGTGAAGTTTATAGATAATTGTATAAAGAGCGATCATCTGTGGACCAATCGCATTATCATCATCGCCAGTTTTTATCAGATCAAAAAATGAAATGAAAAACTGACTTTTTATATTGTTTCTCATTTTTTAGACACAAAGGAAGATCTGCTTCAGAAAGGATGCGGATGGATGTTACGTGAAGTGGGAAAAAGAGTGGAACGAGATCTACTGAGAATTTTTCTCGATGAATACGCTGGAAAAATGCCGAGAACCATGCTTCGATATGCGATCGAACACTTTGGAGAAGATGAAAGAAGTCAGTATATGAAGCAATAATTTTCTTGCTCTCATCGATTTTTTGACTAGTATGTGCCAATATTTTTTATCGTTATGCAAGCAAAAATACAGATGTTTCGGGATCAGCTGGACGATATCATACAAAAGAGAGATTTTTTTTCAGAATATGCTTCATTTCTCCTCCCGACAGAAAAAAATATTCTCGACGAAAGTAGAAAACTTGCCGAAGAACTTTCTGATTTTGAAAATATCGCGATTATCGGAATCGGCGGATCCAACCTTGGAACCGCTGCAATTTATGATGCTCTCGATAAAAGCATAGAAGGTCACATACCGAGAAAATGAGTCTATTTTTTTGATACTACTGATACCGAATATACGCTCACGACCCTGATAGACAAGGTAGAGAAAAAACTCATTGCTGGTGAAAAAATCATCATCACCGTGATATCAAAATCAGGAACCACAACTGAAACGATTGCTCTTGCAAGCACAATATATAACATACTGATTCCAAAATATGAGAAACATGTAGAAATCGTGACGATTTCAGATGAAGACTCCAAAATGGATCGACTGGCACTTTCAAAGTGATGGAAAAACCTTCATATTCCAAAAATGGTTGGTGGGCGATATAGTGTTTTTTCAAATGTGGGAATATTTCCACTGACTTTTATGGGACTCGATACGGACGAACTCATCGAGTGAGCAAGACAATCTCTTGAAGATTTTTTAAAAAATCCAGAAAGTCACAAAAGTACAGAAGTGGCAACGGGAGTTTATAAAGATTTTCCGCAAAGAAATCTTTTTCAACACTGGTTTTTTTCGAAAAAACTGGAAAATCTCGGAAAATGGTACCGTCAACTCCTCGCTGAAAGTGTCGGAAAAGAAAGAATGGGCAGAACTTCTGTCGGAATCACACCGACTGTCGCCATCGGAACGATCGATCTGCATTCAGTCGCGCAACTCGAGATTGCTCACTCAGAAGATCGATCGATCGCGATCATCGAAACCAAGCAATCATCAGACGAGCATATCATCGGAGCATCGCCTTTTCTCGACATCATTCCAGATATTCGTGGGAAATCTTTCGAAAAAATAATGAAATCTGGTGCAGAATGATTCCGTAGTGCCCTTCTTTCTCGAAATGTTCCTGTGTATTCTTATGTACTTTCGACCGATACACCATACGATATTGGCTACTGGCTCCAAACAAAAATGATCGAAGTTGCACTTATTTGATACTTTTTCGATGTAAATCCATTCGATCAACCAAATGTAGAAGAATATAAAATTGGCATGAGAAATGCTCTGCAAAATAACAAGAAAGATGATTCCCACTTATAAACTGATCAGATCCAAGAGAAAAACCCTCGCTCTTCAGATTTCACAAAACGGAGAGATTTTCGTCCGTTCTCCGAGACTCTATCCGAAGTTTTTGATAGAGAAATTTCTGCTTGAAAAAACAGAATGGATAAAAAAGAGTCAAGAAAAAATGATGAAAAATGGAAATATCCATAAAAAATATACTGAAACCGAATTCCAAGAGATGAAAAGAAAACTCAAAATATATCTTGATACAAAAATCCAAGAAATATGGAACTGAAAAAAACTACCAAATATCACGAGTATAAAAATCACGAAATCAGAAAGAAGATGGTGAAGTTGTAGTGGAAAAAACGGTCTTTGTTTCAGTTATCGACTCGCAGCATATCTCGAAAATCATACACAATTCATAGATGCTGTTATCACTCATGAAATTGCGCACTTACAAGAAAAAAACCATCAAAAAAATTTCTGGAATTTGGTATATAGTATGATGCCAGAGTATGAAAGTGTAATGCAATCAAGAAGCGTCGATACTCATATATAAAACAAGAAAACCCTAAAGACACCAGTATTTTTGTGAGGTGATTTTGTGATTTTTAGATTCTTATGATAGGATCAAGATATGATCCCAAAAGATATTTTCTCCAAACATCACCATATCGCAATCGATTTCGATGACACGCTCATAGATACTTTTTCGAGTCTTCTGACTGTATCACACCAAAGTGGAAAACTACTGGAGTATAGAAACATAGAAGATATTCAAAACTACCATATCGAAGAGGATAAAAATATAAAACTCAGTAAAAATGAAGTGGATGATATTTGGAAAAATTATTGGGATAAACTTGTTATAGAGGATGATATCTGAGAAATATATGGATCCTATAAAACTCTCAGAAAACTCATCGATCAATGAATCCAGTGTTCGATCCTGACTGCACGAAACAAGAATCATGAAAAAAAGAAAAAACAAACAGAAATGTGGATAAAACTCTATTTTCCTGAGTTAATAAATAGGATTCACTATCTCAATAACAATGAAGGTGAATGAAAGAAAAAATCGGAAATATGTAAAACCCTTGGTATCACTCTCTTGATCGACGATGCTTTTGAAAATGCGATCGATATGGTAGAAAATGGTCTTTCTGCAATCCTTCTGGAAAAGCCATGGAATCGAGAAATAACATTTGAACACAAAAATCTCTACCGAACGAAAAACTGGGAAGAGATTTATAGCATACTCTAAGTATTATTTTTTCGGATATACACTCCAAAATTCTTTTCGAAATGATTCGAATTCACCAGCCAATATAGCCTTGCGAGCATTTTTCGAAAGGAGAAGAAGATACTCGATATTATGAAGAGAAAGGAGAACTCCACCGGTTGCTTCACCAACATTTATGAGATGCCTCAGATATCCAAGAGAATATTTTTTGGAAACATTCGTTTCATACCCCGGAAGCATCGGGATTTTTTCGCTGGAAAATTTATATTTTTCATTTCCGATTTTTAAGTTTCCATAACTCGAAAAAACCTCTCCATGTCGACCGATACGAGTCGGAAGGACACAATCAAACATATCGATACCACGAGCGATCCCCTCCACGATATCCTCCGGAGTTCCCACGCCCATGAGATAGTGAGGTTTTTCAGTTGGAAGATGCGGACTGAGAACATCGAGAATCCTATACATATCTTCCTTCGATTCCCCGACAGAAAGTCAACCTATGGCAACCCCAGGAGTATCGAGATTTTTCATAAATTCCGCAGATTTGACCCGTAGATCATCATAGATCACCCCCTGGATAATCGAAAAAAGGGCTTGTGGAAACAGTCATTTTGCTTTTCGAATTTCCTCATTTTTGAGCCACTGATCACGAGAGCGCACCGCCCATCTATGAGTTCGTTCCATCGCAGCACGGGCGTATTCATGAGAAGAACCACCTGGTGCACACTCATCAAATGCCATGACGATATCGGCACCGAGCGCACACTGCATATCCAGAACATTTTCTGGGGTGAAAAAATGCTTTGATCCATCGAGATATGAACGAAAATGTACTCACTCTTCCGTCACTTGTGCGAGTTTTTCTCAGTTCGGTGTCTGCATCCCGAGACCAAGAGAAAACACCTGAAAACCCCCAGAATCCGTCAAAATCGGAAGATCGACATTCATAAAATTATGAAGTCATCAGAGTGACTCAACAACATCACATCCCGGTCTGAGATAACTATGATAATTATTTACGAGCATAATCTCAGAACCGATTTCTTCGATCTGATCGATCGTAATTCCCTTCACGGCTGAGCGAGTACCGACCGGCATGAAAATCGGTGTTTCTATATTTCCATGAGGAGTCGAGAGAGTCCCAGCGCGCGCGAGTCCATCAGTTTTTTCGAGTGTATAAGAGAAATCCGTATGCATAAAAATAATCGGTACAATATATTGTACCGATTATAGAGACTGTAGTGAAGAAAACAAGGGAAAATATGAATATGGATTATAGGGTTTTCTTTGGATCAGAAAGAGAATTCAGAAAAGTATTTCTATTGAGTACCATTTGATCATTGAGAAGTCATTTTTGCAAAAGTCCAGCTTGGATATCATGCTGATGTTCAGAGAAATAGAGTTCTACTTTATCGAAATTTGCTTTATTAAAAGTTGGCTTTATGCTTCCAGTTTTATCAGTTCAGGAAAGTTCGATCAGGCTCGAAAGAAGATAGGTGGTATATTCACGTGTCGTCAAACCATTTCTCTGAAGACTGGTTTCTATGTATCTCATATGTTTCTGTATTAAAGCAAGATCTCCAGTGGCAAATAAACTTTGTAGAATCGGATAATTTCGACCGATATTGAGTACACGGATATTGTCTTTAAAATCTTCCGCAGGGCCGATATTGATCAATCCATTATTTACATTCATATTTGGATCATGAGCACTAATTGTGCCATCAGAATTTTTGAGGACAATAATCGGTCCACTGGCGAGTTGCATCACTTTTGGTTCTCATGGAGGAAGTGCTGTGAGATCAGAGCCATAAGAAAGTCTTTCTGAGGCAGGACTTTCGAGAAGTGTTTTCACAACTGCAGGTTCTATGGATTGCTGATTTTGTGTTTGTTGCTTGATATATTCATCTTTTTTTGTTTCTTGTACTCTATATTCTGCTATTGCTACTTGATCATTATGAACTGCATTTTCATCGGCAGCTTTTTCACCCTGCTTAAGGATAGCACTGAGTCATGAAAAAATTTGTCGATCACTCTCTGAAAGGGAAAATATTTTTGATATAAATACATCATCATCCAGTATTCCAGGAAACGAAACACTCGTATTTTGATCGATTTTAGACCTATATTCTGGATCGATTTTTGTGAGCATTTCTATTTTCAATTGCTGAACCTGATAAGAAACACGTGGTGATTTTTGGGAAATTAAGTCCAACATATTTTCAAACTGATCTTGCTGTTTTTGATCATTTGAAAAAGCAGGATTTTTTCGAATAGTATCAATCATTGAGACGAGCTTCTTACCTTCAGGTCATAGATTCAAAAAATCACGAGGTTTTTTCTCTTCTTCTTTTGTATCTGCAATCATTTGCTTTGGAGTATTTCCAAATTTCTCACGCGTCACTGCAAGATCGATCAGTTTTTTTCCATCCATTTCAGAAATGCCAATAGTTTTCAGTTTTGCAACGATATTTCCAGGGTTTTTTAAAACATTTAGATAATCCTGTTTGGTAGTATCACTTGGTTTTTTATGAGCCTCATCAGCAACCAAAAGAATAACCACTGATTCTGCCTTCAGTGCGATTCTTCTTCCATCATTAAGAGGTTCTGCATTTATTTTGTAACCATTTTCTATGATTTGTTTATAGACGGTTTCATCAGCAAAGTCCGCACTTGCATTTTGGATCGATGCGTCGATTATTTTTTGATCTTCGGGAGAAATAGGAACTTCAGGAGTATCTTTTGGAATATCTATTTGAGTTTGTTTTTCATTTGAGAGTGCATCGAGATCTATATCGATCTCCCCATTCATTCCATTATCCGCAAGGATTTTTTGTGCCTCTGGAACATCATTTTTCATATGATCTGTTTCTGTTTTTTCATGAGCCTGAGCGGATCTTTTTTGTG
>CANBWW010000045.1 GCA_947373235.1 Candidatus Altimarinota bacterium
TACCATCGTCTTCAAAGAAGTACAGAGATTTATCCGTGTTTGGAGACAGACGATCGTTCCTCCTGTGATCACGACGACTCTCTATTATGTCATATTTGGGCAATTTATCGGTTCGCGTATCGGAGAAGTATGAGGACTTTCGTATATGGAATTTATCGTTCCTGGACTGGTTATGATGTCCGTGATTATGAATTCTTTTTCTCATGTAGTCTCATCATTTTATATGGCGAAATTCCAGAAAACGATCGAAGAAATCCTGGTTTCTCCGACTCCGTATCCGATTATTATCGCAGGATTTGTAACGGGTGGGATTATCCGAGGAATGGTGACGGGAACGATCGTTTTCTGTGTAGCATTCTTTTTTACGAGTATATCGATCCACTCTTTTGGGCTGATGTTTCTCGTTGCTTTTCTGACTTCACTCCTATTTTCCCTTATCGGTCTTTTTAATTGACTCCTTGCGGATAGTTTTGATTCTACATCCATAATACCCAATTTTGTTCTCACACCGCTCACATATCTTGGATGAGTATTTTACTCGATATCTCAGCTTCCCACGATCTGGCAATATGTATCACATGCGAATCCTATTCTCTATATCGTCGATGGATTTCGCTATGCAGTTCATGGTGTTTCTGATATTTCGATCTACCTTTCGCTTGGTGTCATTGGTTTATTTTGCATACTTTTCTTCTCGATTGTCTGGTATCTGTTTTCGAAAGGTGAGTGAATCAGAAATTAAAAATCCCTCAATTGAGGGATTTTTTAGACTTTATTTCTGACATAGATGAGCTTATACCGTCCTTTCATTCCGTCATTTCTTTCGGTAATCTCGAACAGATTGGTTGATGCGAGAAGAGGAGTGAGTTTATTGTACCCATAATTTCTCGAGTCAAAGTTCGGTTGTTTTTTCTGGAGAAGTCCACCGACATCCCCGAGAAATGCCCATCCATCGTCATCAGCGAGATCTGAAATCGTGTCCTGTATGAGTCCAACTACCTGAGGCGTGACGACATCATAGCTACTTGGTATCGGCTTTTTTATCGATTTTTCTCACTTCACTGTACTCACTTCTGTAGATTCTTCCGTTTTCTTGAGGATTTCTATATAGATAAACCTATCACATGCGACGATAAACGGATTCGGAGTTTTCTTCTCACCCATACCATAGACCGCCATACCCGCTTCACGAAGCCGAGTCGCGAGTCTGGTAAAGTCGGAGTCACTTGAAACGAGGAAAAACCCATCGACTTTATCAGAATAGAGGATATCCATAGCATCGATGATCATCGCAGAATCTGTCGCATTTTTCCCGGTGGTATAGCCATATTGTTGGATCGGAGTGATTGCATGTTCGAGGAGGATATTTTTCCACTTCGTGAGCCCAGGACGAGTCCAGTCACCATAAATACGCTTGATCGTCGGATTTCCATATTTGGCAATTTCCTCGAGCATTTCTTTGATGGATCCTGATGGGATATTGTCTCCGTCTATGAGAATCGCGAGTTTTTTGTCTGTTTCCATAAAACAAGTGGAGTGAAAAAGTAGATTCAATGAAATGAAAGGTATTTCTGAGTGTAACGCAGTTTAAAAAAGTATAGCTTTCATAGTTCAATCGAAATAAAAAAGCATACTTTGACTATGAAATCATTGTAGCAGTTTTTTTAGAAAGTCTATCATAAAATAAAAACCCCAGTATGGTGACTGAGGTTTTTAAAAGGATGAGATTTCTTATTCAGAGCGTTTTTCAATCTTGGGAAATCATCTTACATATCCTCGTGAGTTCACTATAGTGATTGTACCCCATGAGCCCCAAGCAAATGAATCCACTTGTCACACAAAGAATAGAGCCAACATAGAATACGTATGAACTTCTCCTAAGAGCTTTCGCGTGATTTGGATAGCCAACTATACTTTTTGTTATCTCCTTCGCGTCACGTCCCAAAAAAAATGCTTTACTGAAAAGTAATATAAGGAAACAGACACAGAATGCTACCTCTTGTGATGGTTGTTCCAAAATGCCTTTCTCCTAAAATATGATCCTTATCCACACAGTGCAGACAAGGAAGATTTGATAAATCAAATCTCATCGCCTATCGATGAGGGAACTTATGTATAATACATATTTATTAATAAAGTCAATTTTTGTAAATATGAATATTGTTTTGTTTAGAAAAACCCCAGTACAGTGACTGAGGTTTTTGAAGGGATGATCAATATTGTTTCAATGAGAACCGTTTGATACTTGCAAACACTGTCATTAAAAACCCTATGATTACTACCAAATCACTTGTATGATCTGGTAAATTCTGGGAAAAATATTTTCCGAGAACCAAGTTTGAACTGATCAGTGAACCACAACAAAGCATGATAATACCGACAAAGAAAAGCAAACCTAACAAGTGTTTTCTTTTTTCACTTTCATGATGTCGCCTTTGCTGAGGGAAGTTTAGTATATTTTTCCTATATGAGCTTACAAGAGGTGCATTATAGAGTACTCCTATCAATCCTCCAATCAATATAATAAAAACAAACCAGTCCATAAAATGAAGCGTACTCATACCTTTCTCCAAAAAATTCATCATCCCTATCCACACAGTACAGACAAGGAAGATTTGAGTGAACAAATCTCATCGCCTATCGATGAGTGGATATGTGTATTTTACATATTTTGTATATAAAGTCAATTTTCTCCATAATTTTAATAATTTATTCACATGAAAAAATCCAAGTTTAAACTTGGATTTTTTTGTTGAGAGAAGGAAAATTTTTATTCTAGTTTTTCTTCGTGGTAGATTTTTATGTAAAATGGAATAATTATGAGTACGATATAGATTTCCAAAATTTCCATTCCAGGAGCTCTTTTATAGAGCTCAAGATAAGCCATTAGACCCAGCATAAATGCTATAAGAAAAGCAAAAAAGAAGAAAAGAATAAATATACTTGTGCGATTTATGTTCTTTTTTACTCGTGTAATCATCTTTCGAATATATTTATATCCGAAAAAGAAAAACGCCAAAGAGATGATAGTCCATAAAATTACAAAAGCTGAAGAGTTCATCACACGCTCCTTTTTCCCAACACAATCTGTGTCAGGGTTATTTGAAAAAGATCAAAAACCACTTGATCAACACAATTGTTAGCTGTACTTTAATGTATATTGTTAAATACACAAATTTATATTTTCATGAAAATATTATTTACCTGCACTATCATCTATCCAGCTTCCTTTCCAGATTTTATCATCCTTTTTATAGAGAGCAAAATCTTTGCCTACTGCCAAGATTTCTCCATCTACGAGCCACTCGATGTGATCCGATCATTTATAAAAGAAGAGGAGGGAATCAGCTGTTTTGAGAAAAAAATTCCCACCAATACTGGAGATGCGGATATCCCGTAGAGGACGATCTGGAAGTGGTATCTTTTTCACGGTTTCGAGAAAGTGCGGATCCCAGAGTGTGAGATATGCTTTTCAGTTATATTTTCATATTGATATTAGAAATCCATTTTCCCATGTGATATATTCAATATGGCTGAGTCCTGTATCGATTTCTTTCGCCGGAGTTTCTCCGATCGAAATCAGGCTTCCGCTTTCTGTCGGTGTGTACCAAATTCACTCGATATGGATGAATTCATGATCGATAAGAGTTATTCCAGAAAGTGAGAGGATTTTTGGACTGAGATCATCTGGATTATCCAGGATAAGTGATCCAGATTTTTCTATATATCCATCGCCTGTACTCAGGATTCCTGTGAGAGTTTTTCATTTTTCCGTCAAAAGTGTATTTTTTGATTCACATCTGAGATACCCATTTTGATATTTTGGTGATGGACATGCTTGTAGATATCTTGTCAGCGCACTGGAAGTTTTGGTTTTCCAGATTCCTTCTTTTGTATTATATTCCATGATCGAAGTTCCAGAGAGAAATCGACCTTCTCCTATATGATCGACCGTACCTGTAAGAACAAGGCTCCCAGTCTCAAAGCCTCCTCCATAAAACCATGTTGTAGTTCCACTTTGCGCGAGCCAGGATTCATTTCCGAGAGCAGCAATATTGGAAATATCTTTATCAAGAGGCGCATATGTTCCGTCAGGTAAAAGCGTGATATCATCGATATAATATGGAGTTTCTTTATCGATGGTGAATGACATTTCCCCAGAAACATAGCCAGGTTTATCGATCGCAATCGTATAGTTTCCATAGTCCACCATTTTTTTGTCGCCGTTTGTGTATACAGATCAGTTCAATAGAGAATTCGTGGTTGGAGTTTTTATATTTATATTCACGATCCCAAAAGATCGGATCAAACTTCCACTTTCCATGAGTGACCCACCAGATGCGGAAAAAAATCTTTGGAGGTGAATAGCTGGATAATATCCTTGAAAAAAGAAATAGAGAGTCGCAGCAAAAAGAAAAACGATCGCCCAAAAAAGACGCGCTGCATTTCGTTTTTTTCTGATTTCTTCGAAATAAGATGGAAGCATAGGAAAAGATTATGAAAAATCGGGATTATTTTCTTTTCATTTTTTGAGTCGTATCGAAGTTATCGATGCGTTTTCAGAAAAATAGTCGAATCTGTGACTCGATCGCTGGAATCGAAAAGAGTGTGAGTGTGAGTACTGGAACAGCTATCCACTGGACGAGATTGAGGAGATAATCCTTCGCTGTGAATTTCGTAAATCGCTGCATGATATGGATCGAAAGCAAACTCGGGATGATCACCGTCGCAAAGAGAATCGTAAATATGATAGAACTCGCTATCGGAACGGTAAAGGCTGCAAGTGAGTGATCGATCGAATAGAAAATCCCTGGAACATATCCTATAAAAAAGAGCATAAATGGTCCTCCCGCCCAAAAAAGATGATTGTAGATCAGGTACATAGTTTTTCTTATCTTTTCAGTTCTTGGTATATTTTTTGCGGCGATAAACTTCGGAATCACATACTCAACATCCGTACATCCCCAGCTCCATCTTCGAAGTTGCTTATACTGTGACTTTACGGTTCTATAAATGTTCGTTTCCGCGACGAGATCCATTTCGCAGATTGCCGGAGTATTCACGATACGAAAGAGTCCATCCCAACCAAAATAACTTCTCCAGTACTGCATCCCATCTTCGACGATCGAGTATCGATCCCAATAATCTGCCTTTCGGAGACACGTGAGAGACTGTCCGTAGACTGCAAAATTTCTATAAAACTCAGGATTTTGGCTTTCGAAAAGTTGCCACATTGTCGTTCCGATTCCGATAATCCGAGCGAAAAAATGACCCGTTCTCCAGTTATTGGAATATATCGGTGTATACTGGTAGATCGCGTGATGCCGATAATCCGTCGAAAGAAAAGTATGTGTGACGATCTGGAAAAAGTTCGGTCGTACTTTTGTATCGGTATCTATCGTTGAGATAAATGTATGTTCTCCATCGAGATGAACTTGTTTCTCATATGTTTGTATCGCATAAGTGATATTGGCTCACTTCACTTTTCATTCGTTCGGGAGGTCAGAAGGATGGACAATATTCACGATACAGATTGCTCCATTTCCATAGTTTTTTATAATTTTTTCTGCATGATCTTTCGCTTCTGGTGCACGCGCTTCAGTTGCGAGAAGAAGGGTGATATTTTCTGGAAAAGAATATTCTGCAGCAAGGAGGGAAGTGATATTTTCCTCGATGACATCATATGGTTCCGTGTAGATCGGGATGATGACAATATGTTTGAGATTTTTTCCATTTTTCAGAACGATCGGATCATTTTTCATGTCTTTTTTCTCGAGCTTCAGAAGACGAATATACGAACGAAGGACATAAAAATACGACTCAAAAACCTTCACGCTCCAGTAAGAAATATACAGAGCGATAAATACGAGTCCAACGTGGTAGTTGATCTCTATAAGGATGAGCGGGAGGAGAAAGATTCCGATGAGAGAAAGAAGAGGAATCTTTGGAAGCCAGTATGCAAGGTGCGTATATTTTTTCATAATCAGGCACATTATAAGAAAAATTCTTATTTTGCAATGCAGAGAGAAAAATGTAAATTCTCGAACCTTTTTGCAAAAAAACCGCTTTTCTATACAGTATTCTTGATTTTATTTCCCATTTTTATGACTCAAAAAGAACTTCAGGATATCTTTCTTTCCCATAATTTCGAACTTTCAACTGGAGAACTTGCTCAGTTTGAGAAATTTCTCTCACTTTTTATCGAGTATAATGCTCATACCAATCTTTCCGCAATTCGTGATGAAACGGGGATTATCGAAAAACATTTCGTCGATTCACTCTATGGCGCGAGTATCATAGCGTGAGAAATAGAAGCTAAAAAAACTTCTCTGAGACTTCTGGATATTGGTTCCGGATGAGGTTTTCCTGGAATTCCACTCAAGATTGTTCTTCCTGAACTTGAAGTAACTTTGCTTGATTCTGTTGGAAAAAAAGTGAATGCGATGAATCATTTTGTTTCTGAGCTTGGACTTTCGAATATATCAGCTGTCAAAGAACGTGCAGAAATCCTCGCGAAAGACAAAAATCATGCACTTCAGTATGACTTCGTGGTTTCACGTGCAACGGCTTATATAACGGACATTCTCGTCTGGGCGAAGCCATTTCTGAAACCAGATGGAAAAATCATTCTGTATAAGATGCCATCGGACGAAGAAAAAAAAGAAAGAAATCAAATCCTCAAAAAACTGAAACTCGATCTGACGGGTGAGCTTCCATATGAACTTGCAGAAAAAGAACGAACGTTGATGGTTTTTTCGAAGAAATAATGTTCTCAAATCAAGAAAACCTACTTTCTTGATTTTTTTATGCAGATTTTTGACAAGATAAAAAATATCTGCTACAGTATATCTACATTCTTATCTCTAACTTCTTTCCTATGAAAAAGCATGTTAAAAAAATCCACGGTCATATCGAATCTTTCCAACAAAAACACAATGTTGGATATACGACACTCGCACTTCTGATCGCACTTGCTGTAGAGACCAATGTTCTCGCAGCTTATAGCATCTATACAAGTGTTGCTTAAAGAGTTCTCATAAAAAATCCTCAGAAAATTCTGAGGATTTTTTATGTATGCATCAGAAAGGTAGAACGGGAAGGGGAAAAAACTGGAAAATTCTTCTTGCTCTTATATACTAGTGGTGTTTATTTTCTATCATTTTTTCTATGTTTCATAAGGATACACCGATGACCCTTTCTCTCACGAAGGCAATAGCAATTGTTTGGCTTATCTTTACAACTCTCTACTTTCTCCTGAGTATCACGATTCCGATGATCGCTCAAAAAGTAGAGTGAGATCTTCTCTCGAAGGCACAAATTCAAGGACAACAAGAGGGGTATGCTCTCGCTATGCAGTCTCTTAGTGGAAATGTCTTTCAAAATGGTTATACAAATGCGATCGGTCAACTCGTCGGAGCTCTAGATAAGCAAATCACTGACGGATGTAAAGACGCGGTTCCAGTGCAGATCGGTACTGGTTCTGTGGGTATTGTGAGTGTTCCTTGTCTTCAGAAGATCCAAGAAACAGCTCAGGCTCAGACTGGAAGTACTCAGACTCAAAAATAGTCTTCAAAATCCAAAAAACCTCTCTATCTTCAGGATACGAGAGGTTTTTTATAAAAAAGTTTTGACAACAAGGACAGTTTTTATACAATGCCTTTGCTTTGAAATAAGCACTTCGCGGGCGTAGCTCAATGGCTAGAGTCTCTGCCTTCCAAGCAGACTGTTATGGGTTCGAGTCCCATCGCCCGCTCCATATTGGATTCTTAGATTTTTGGATTATTAGACT
>CANBWW010000046.1 GCA_947373235.1 Candidatus Altimarinota bacterium
TTATATAAAGTTAATAATTATATTTTTAACTCTTTTTCTATGTCATTTCTTTCTCATCTTTCTTGGCGTTATGCAGTAAAATCTTTTGATTCCTCAAAAAAAGTTTCAGATCTCGATTTGGAAAAAATTCTCGAAGCGATCCGCATGACTCCAACTTCTTTTGGACTTCAGCCGTATCATTTTTATGTGGTGAGCAATCAGGAAGTACAAGATAAAATTCAAAGTGCTTCATGGAATCAGCCACAACTAGGCAGTGCTTCTCATGTGATTCTTATGGCAGTCCGTACAGATCTGAAAAAAAATAAAGAAGAATACTTCGATCTTATGTCGAGTGGAAATGCTGAAGTTCGTGCACATCTGAAAGGATTTGAAGATGTGATGGATGGATTTATCGGTGCAAAATCAGAAGCAGATCTTCTTGTATGGGCTTCAAAACAAGTATACATTGCTCAAGGATTTGCTCTTGCAGCCTGTGCAGAACTCGAGATAGACTCTTGTCCGATGGAAGGATTTGATCCAGTAAAAGTCGGGGAAATTCTCTGAATTCCTGAAAATCAGAAACTGCTCGTCATGCTTCCAATAGGATATCGTCCAAAAAACACGGAACTTCGACCAAAGGTACGTTTTTCAAACAAAGAACTCTTTACAGAAATAAAATAATTCTCTCATGAATATCTACGATTTTTCAGTACAAAAAGCAAATGGAGAAAGCGTATCGCTCGCAGAGTATAGGTGAAAAGTGCTTCTCATCGTGAATACAGCGACAAAGTGTGGACTTGCAGGCCAATTCGATGAACTCGAAAAGTTGTACCAAAAATATAAAGATCAGTGATTTCTCGTTCTTGGGTTTCCTTGTGGACAATTTGCCAATCAAGAACCAGGAAACGATGAAGAAATACAGTCAGCCTGTAAACTCAATTTCTGAGTGACATTTCCTCTTTTTAAAAAAATAGAAGTAAATGGAACAAATGCTGATCCGCTTTATAAGTATCTAAAATCTAAAAAGTGAGGCTGGTTTTCACGATGAATCAAGTGGAACTTTACGAAGTTTCTCATAGACTCAGAAGGAAATATCGTGAATCGATATGCACCAACCATATCACCAAAAAGTCTGACATGAGATATAGAAAAACTCATCATAAAATAAGTAAAACTCTCAGAATATTCTGAGAGTTTTTTATAGAAATATTTTCATCCACACTTTCGGGAACTTCACATCAAAATCAGCAATCTCGGACTTAAACTGAGTATAACCAGCATAACTCGAGTTATCAAGTACATCTTTCATATGATCGAGATCGAGATATCTGTATCTGAGTTTCTGAGAATCAGCAAACCATCGATCCATAATGGCGAGGCCGAGATGATATTTTTTTGCTTCTGGATTTTGAAAAGCTATAAGATATGTCGAAGTTGGTGTATCATCGAGAAATATAGCTCCGGCAAGAGGAATTCCATCAATATATGCAAGAAGTATACGAAAATCTTTAGAATTATTTTGCTCAAAAAAATCTTGTCGCTTCAGAAAATATTGCTTATGATTATGAGGAAGTTTTTGGATTTTATAAATACTTCGAAATTCCTCCCAAGAAGCATCGGTTTGTATAGAAATTTTTCACTCTGAGAGAAGTTTTTGGATTTTATTCCGATGATTGCGTGCATTTGGATTCCACTTTTTCCAATATTCTAGACTTTCGAGAAGAGAAAAAGCGGATCGAGTCGAGTGATGAAATTTTTTTGAAAAAAAATAACCAAAAGAAAACCAAAAATCTCACTCGGGTTTTTCTTTATGCCATCATGACCAAAGGAGGATTCCTCTTTTCATACCATATTTCCTAAGAAGTTCACGTGTTGGTAAAATATCCGATTTCTCAAACCGAGCATAAGAAAAAAGTCACCAAAAATAGTGTCGCACATATCCATAGTTTCCATCTTCTCGAATTTCGGTCGATCAATTTTTTTCTTTTTCAACTATAAATTTCGAAAAAGCATCCGTATGGGAACGATAATAAAAATAATCACTCGGAATTTCGGACTGAGAAATAGATTTCATACGAAGAAGTATATAGGGAAAGCTAAAAATCGTCAAATTCTGATGATATTTTTGCGAAAGAAAAAAAATTCTATATATTTGAATTATGGAAAATATATACTCAGTCATCATTCGTTTTTTTCAAGCGGAACATTTACTTATTTTTTGTGTAATATTATTTCTTGTCATAGAATTCATCTCAAGAAAAATTCGAAAAAAACTTAAAAGAACCATATTTGCACAATACGATAATTCTACAGATCCAAAACATGCAGAATATTATCTCGAATATTACAGGAAAAGTCAGATTATAGATATTGTGAGAGTCTTAAGCTTCATAACTCTGATTGGAGTTATGATTTCTGACAGAACAACTACAGGTGCAAATATTTTTGTGGTTGCAACAGGAGCACTCATTATCACTTTTCGAGATTTTCTCATGTCGATCATTGCATTTTTTGCAGTCCTTCCACAATACCAAATAGGAAATACTATCTGAATTTGAACATTTCAGGGACAAATTATATTCATCAGAATGTTTTCTATTGGACTGATTGGAAAAGATCACGATGGCGATAGTACTGGAAAACTTTTCGTGATTCCGAGTCATAAATTTCTGACTGAGGTTATCACAAAGGAGGATCTTCATAGTACAGGTATAAGAAAAGAAACTATGAGAATTCCAATAAAAAATGGAGAATTTGAAACTACTCTTGGTGTTTTTCTAAATGAATTCGAAGAATTTCTCACAACTATGCTCCCAGTCTTAAATCGAAAAAGTGTAGGGAATTATCAAACATATATAGGACATAGATACAAAATAGATATCGACTACCTTGAAGATAAATGTGTGATTATAACACTCGGCATGGTGGGAAAATGGAAGGATTTGACTCTCCAAAAGCAAAAAATAATTGAATGGGTGGAAGAGCGAAGAGTATGACGTTTAGAAAAAAATAATAAATAAGATTGACCCGATCAATAAGTATAGAGTAGGTGAAATCTCATGCTTCAGATACTTCAAGAATTAAACTTGATTTTCAGTATATTTACGTATTATACAGCCACTTTTATTATTTTCTCTTTTTCTATGGAAAAAACACTTATTCTTCTGAAGCCAGATACAGTTCAAAAATCTCTCATTGGTACAATCCTGGCTCGTTTTGAAGCAAAAGGATACAAGGTAATCGGACTCAAGATGATGGCCATGAGCGATGCTCTTGTAGAAGAACACTATGACTTTCTTATGGACAAGCCATTTTTCCCTTCTATTCGTTCATATATGACTTCATCTCCGATCGTTGCACTTTCTCTCGAAGGAGTAGATGTGATACGTGGAGTTCGTTCTCTTTGTGGAGCAACGAATCCAGCAGAATCAGCACCTGGAACGATCCGTGGAGATTTTGCAAAAAATATCGATAACAATATTATCCACTCTTCAGACTCAGTAGAAACTGCAGAAAAGGAAATCGCACGATTCTTCAAGGCAGAGGAGATTTTTGACTACTCTCGCCCACTTCTCGGATAATTCATGCGTTCATCCAATAACTACACTACCTCTCTCTTCTGCGTTCTCGCAGATCCACGAGAAATGAGAAGAGTCGACACCTATCTGTCGGCTCTTTTTCCAGAAAAATCGAGAAGTTATATACAGAAAATGATCGAATGAGGAAATATATTTTGCAATGGGGAAAGCTTCGTAAAAAACAAAAAAATATATCGATGAGATGTTATAGAAATGCGGTGGGAAGTAAAAGAAATGCACTTGGAACCGGAAAATATGCCACTCGATATCATTTTCGAAAATTATGACTTTGCCGTAATTAATAAAGATGCCGGGATCAATACCCATCCCACACCAGGAGAAGATGGGAGAAAGGGGACACTCGTGAATGCACTCCTTCATCATTTTAAAACCCTGGGAATCCGGAGTGATGAGCAAGAAAAAAAATCAGATCAAGAAGATGAAGAATATATCCCATGAACCGCCAGTTCTATTATCAACGGAGTAGAGAAACCTGGGATTGTCCACCGTCTCGACAAAGACACCAGTGGAGTAATTCTCATAGCAAAAAATGATAAATCCATGCACGCGCTCCAGCAAAAAATAGAAAAAAGAACCATAGAAAAAACATATCTCGCACTCGTCGTCTGAAAAATAAATGAAGAAAATGGATATATCGAATCCTACATCGGCCGAGATTCAAATGATAGAAAAAAGATGACAACACGGGAACCTGTGAACCCAAAACTCGCAAAAACAAAATTCAAGAAAATAAAAGAAGTCGATGGAAAGTACAGTCTTCTCGAAGTGGATCTTCTCACAGGAAGAACGCATCAGATACGCGTACACCTTTCTTCGATAGGATTTCCGATTTTGGGAGATAAAATCTACGGAAATGAAAAATCTAATAAAGAAGCTCTCGAAAAATATGGACTTACAAGACAGTGGCTTCATGCTTGGAAACTTCATTTTTCTCTTTTCGGAAAAGAATATCACTTCGAAGGAAAACCAAAAGAAGACCTAGAGAAATTTCTGAAATAGAGTTTCTTTTTCTCTATTTTTTCCTATACTTTCCAGAGAAAAATATCTCTATTTCTTGTACCCTTACAAAAATCATGAATCTGAAACAAAAACGTCTTGCGGAAGCCATGAAAACCTATGCAGCTGAAGAAATACTCACTTATGAACAGATCAAAGAACATAATTTTGGTATCATCTCAGTCACTTCGGTTGATATCAAAGATGACTACCAATATGCAGATATCTATGCACATTCACAGCAAAACGAAGGAGATCTTCCACATTTTCTTGCACCGATTGCTCACACCATACAGAAAAAAATAGGAAAAGATTTTTCCCTCAGAAAAATACCATCGATACGCTTTCGGAAAGCTTCAGAAATAAGCCAAGAAAACGATATACTTTCACTTATTCATACTCTCGATCAGCAATATGGCCTTTCTCGCGAAAATTCGTAACTACATAAAACGCTATAAAAATCGCGATTTTCGAACGTCTATACAGAAAGAAAAACAAGGAAAATATCTCCTTCCAACTTCCGTTCAAAAAGCTCCGAGAAAAAAGTGGAAAATATTCAAAAAACAGACCAAAAGACTTACTCCCTTTTCTCGTTTTGTTCAAGAAAAAATATCGACGATACAAAATATAGGCGAGAAGAAACAAAAAATTCTCGGATATATTGGAGTATTTCTCATCAGTGCATCTCTCTACATATTCGTATATTCTTCATACTTCGATATCACTCCATCGAAGGTACTCATCGAAGATCTCACTGACTGAATCGACGTATCGATCGCCTACAGAACAGTCGAAGATCTCTACGGGCGCAATCTATTTTTTATAAACAGTGAAGAGATCGCACTTTCTCTGAAAAAATATCAACAAAATATTTCTCATATTACGATCGATCGTCTCTATCCCAACGGTATGAAAATCCTTCTGGAAAGTCATCCAGTCATTTTTACCCTGCATGTTTTTTCTATTCCAGATAAGGAATGGTGAGTTTCAGATAACGGTGTTGTCATACCAAAATCAAAAATCAAAGCACTTCCTCCGATGGTTCTTGATTATATTGGAGATGAGAATGAAGATGAAAACATCATCGAATATAAGGAACTTATGAGTGAATCGAGTGCAAGCTACATATCTCAAGTTCTTGATTATATGAAACAAAACTGGTGAGATCTTAAGATTCACTCTCTTCAGTATTTTCAGACAGAAAATGAGCTCCATATCTCACTGGAAAATGGTGTAAAAATCCTCTTTACTCTCAAAGATTTCTCAAAACAAGATGGAAATATGTGGGAAAATACATTTCTGAAAAATGAAATGCTCAATCTCAAAACCTATATAGAAAATAATAAAAAAGACATAACGGATGGAAATTTTAGCTATATAGATGCACGAATTCCTGGAAAAATATTTATATGCAAAGATAAAGTTGTTTGCAAAAAGAATCTATTTCTTATGTATGGCGATTATTATAAATAAGCAATCTTATGAAAGCAAGTGATCGTTCTGAAATCATCGAAAATATTATCCAAATGTATGGAACTGGGAAAAGTGAGCTCGTTTATGAAACACCTTTTCAACTCCTTATATCTGTGATTCTTTCTGCACAAACAACAGATAAACAGGTCAATAAAATTACACCTCCATTTTTTCTGAAGGTACGTGAACCAAAAGATATCAGAGATTTTTCGGTCGAAGAAATACAAGAGTATTTTAAATATGTAAATTATTTTCGAAATAAATCCCGATTTATCAAAGAAACAGGAACGATCCTAGCAGAAAAACACAATGGAATCATTCCGAATGATCTCAAACTGATGATGACATTTCCTGGTGTGGGTATAAAAACTGGGAAAGTTGTCCTCTCGGTTCTCTATGATATGCCGTATGTTTGAGTAGATACGCATATCCATCGGATCATGAATCGTATTGGGATCGTAAAAACAAAAACACCAGACGAAACAGACAAGAAAATCGATATTTTATTCACGGATGAGATGAAGGTACGAATGCATCATCCACTCGTACTTTTCGGAAGATATACCTGTATAGCAAGAAAACCAAAATGTGAAACCTGTCCTCTTCAAAAAAAGTGTGCCTATTTTCAGACACACTTTGGGAAAAAATTAGTTTCGAATAGCTAGAAGGGAAGTATTTGTATCAATGATTGTATTTGCTGCTTGAATTTCTTTATATTTTCAGAGAAGTCGTAAAAGAGAATCTTGTGTTTTTTGGATCGGAGAATCAGAAGAAATTTGAAGAGATTTTAAGAGATTGATTCCAGTTGGATAATATGCCAATGGATTTTCTGAACCTGACCCAGAAGATATGTATTTTCGGATGATTTTTCTAAGATTCACCGATGCATCATAAGAATCATCTTGCAAAGAGTTTTGAAAAAAAGCAAGATCGAGCTCAAGTGTTGATTCTCATGAATATAATGAAGTTACATAACGAGAACCTTGAAACCATTTATTGGTGAGAAAAAGTTGTGCTACCAGGCTATCTGGATTTGGTGCAAAAAAGAGAACTGGTTTATTATTGATGCCAGAAACTTGCGATGAAGCACTTATTGGTGAATTCGTATTTTCTGATTCTGAAGAAAGGGGAGAAATACCTATACTTCCACCTCAACCGCCACCTGGACCGATATGAGAAATTTCTGAGACAATAGAAATCGTTCCAGTTCCAGTTCCAGTTCCAGTTCCAGTTCCAGTTCCAGTTCCAGTTCCAGTTCCAGTTCCAGTTCCAGTTCCAGTTC
>CANBWW010000047.1 GCA_947373235.1 Candidatus Altimarinota bacterium
GTAAACAGCCAGAAATTTTTCTTTCTTGAAAACGAAAACAAGGATGACACTTGAACCAGAAAAAAATCAGAGAAATTCTTTTCTGAAAACAGACTCTTTCTTTATAATTCTATCATCTAAAACATTATTTATGCAATTTCTTTCACATATACCTTTTAAGACTCAAAAATCGATACCTTCTGGTTCTGATAATCGTGGAACATGACTTCTTCTCCAGGCTGGAATGATCCGTATGACCCTTGCAGGTGCTTACACATATACCACTCTCTGACTTCGTACCCTTAGAAAAATCGAAAATATTGTCCGAGAAGAAATGGATGCAATTGGTTCCAATGAGATATTTATGACGGCACTCTGAGCAAAAGAAAGTTGGGAAAAAACAGAACGATGGGATTCTGTCGATGTACTTTTTAAGCTTCCTGCAGCTGATAATCGTGAGTACGCATTGAATCCGACCCATGAAGAAGTAGTGACTCCATAGGTTTGAGAATTTCTTCAGTCGTATAAAGATCTCGAAAATTGTTCCGTCTATCAGATCCAAACAAAGTTTCGAAATGAAAAACGAGCCAAGTCAGGACTTCTTCGCGGGAGAGAATTTCTTATGAAAGACATGTATTCTTTTCATCGTAATCAGGCAGATCTTGATACGTATTTTGAAGTCGTACATGGTGCTTATGATCGCATATTTGCACGTCTTGGACTGACGAATTCTACGTATTATACTTTTGCTTCTGGTGGAGATTTTTCGAAGTATAGTTATGAATTTCAAACGGAACTTTCTATCGGTGAAGATGAGATATTTCTCTGTAAAAAATGCTGACAAGCTCATAATCTCGAGATTATCGATCCAGAACATTTTTCTTGCGTTCAGTGCCAAAATACCGAATACACAAAAAAAATAGTTTCCGAAACAGCGAATATTTTTAAACTCGGTTCTCGATTTTCTGATGCTTTCTGACTCAAATATCAAGATAATGATGGTGAAACAAAAAATATTATTATGGGATGTTACGGTATCGGTGTATCACGCTTGATGGGGGTGATCGCCGAGAAATTTGCAGATGAAAAAGGTCTGGTATGGCCCGAGTCTATCAGCCCTTATTCTCATATCCTGATCGTTATAGGTGATCATCTGGAAGAAGCAAAAAGCCTTGCATTACAACTCGAATCAAAAGGTTTTACTGTTTTGATCGACGATCGGAATATGGGATTTGGACAAAAGGCAGGAGATGCTGATCTCTTTGGTATCACCCACCGTATTATCCTTTCGGATAAAACCATTGAGAAGTGAGGTTATGAAATGAAAAAAAGAAGAGAAGCTGAAGGTATTTTGGTTCAGTTATAGAAATTATCGATACTATAAGAGAATGAAAAAACTCCTAAAAAAACTCCCACTCATCTTGCTTCTCGGTTGACTCATGCTTATTTTACCATGGATTTTTATTTCCTGGAAAACGTCTGGTCTTTTATATCGTGATGTTGAAACCGTTCCAGCCGAGCAAGTGTGACTACTTCTGGGCACTTCACCGAGTATGGATGGAAAATCCAATCTTTTTTATGCCACTCGTATCGAAGCGACAAAACTTCTTTATGAGAAAGGGAAGATCCATCAGATTATTGTTTCTGGGGATAATTCTGATCCATCGTACAATGAGCCAGAATTTATGAAAAACTCTTTGATAAAAGCAGGGATTCCAGAATCAGCCATTACTCTTGATTATGCAGGATTCCGCACACTTGATTCAGTTGTCCGTGCGAAGGAAGTATTTTCACAAACATGAGGGTTTATGATTATCTCTCAACCATTTCAAGTCGAGCGAGCTCTTTTTCTCGCAGAGGCCAATAACATAGAGGCTATCGGTTTTGGTACCGCGAATATAAGCTTTGAACTCGGAATGAGAACCTATATCCGTGAGATTGGTGCACGTTGGCTCGCGATTTTTGATGCGTATTTCTGAACGGAACCAGTCGTTCTTGGAAAAAAAGTGGAATTAAATAGGGAATAATTTGGAAAAAAGGAAGAAATATATTACTATGAGTTTATATGCAAAAACTCGATGTTGAAACAAATAAAGACCGTATATTACTCGCTCAATGAAATCGAGCAAATTTATCGTCGGGGAAACTCCAAGATATAAGCCGCCAATTCCATGCAATAGCATGAACTCATAAGCTCGATGAAACTGAGATCGGAATTTTGACAACATGAAGCGATGGAAGACATGAAAATAAGCCACATCCATGACTTGAATCTAATGTTGAACTGACATTTATAGGTGAAAAGCCCCGTACACATAATGTGGCTGATATTATCAGAGAGAGTTTTTCACATATTCTTGATGGTGATGATTTTAAAAATCCACAAGAGGATAGTATTATTTGTTATAATAATGATTCTCATCTCGTATTTCCGACGAGAATTTGGGATGCCCAAGAACTTCTTTGAAATCATTTATCATGACTAAAACGGCAAGTTTCAGAAGAGATTATAGCCTCCCCAAAGAGTCATATAAAAAATATGGATGATCGACTTCGTTCATATAAAAAATCTATGAAAACGGGGAAGCAGACGTTTCATGGTATCGAAAATACATTGATAGATATGGAAAATGGAATTATTAGTTTTAATCCGCGGGAGAATATTTTGAGTATAAAAACATGACCACTTCGTGTTATGCAGTATACCCTCGCTCTTGCACTAATGAGGAGAATTCGTGATACGAAGCTCCATCCTCCATTTATGGATACATTACCAACCAATATTGTGGAACGTTTTTGATATATTCTTGATAATAATCTTACAAAATTTAATCCAGATGAAATCGCAAATTTGCAGTATATCTATGCTTTCTTTCTCTGATTATATCATGAAATGCAGTATAAATATACCATATACAATGATACCAAATTTGAAATAGATAAGGATATCATGAAAGATATTAGTTCCATGCTTGATATTATTCAAAATACTTTTTTACCAGATAAATTTTATAAGTAAATATTTGCCTTTTTCTTAGTAAAATAGATCATCTTTTATTCTTGCATTCACTTTCTCTTTCTTTATAATCCTCGAAATATTCGGGGATTTTTCCTGAAAATACTTTATCAAAAACCATGTCTAAAAACGAAATTCTTACGGGTATCACGATCGAAAAACTTATCTTTGGTGGAAAATGACTCGCAACCGCGTCTGATGGAAAAAAAATCATCATCACGGGAGGATGTATTCCGTGAAGTGTGGTGGATTTGCGCGTTCTGAAAGCAAAAAAATCTCACTATGAAGCACAAGAGCTTCGTGTGGTAAAAAAATCTCCACTCGAAGTTCCACTTCCTGAAGGATTCCAGATGTACGGAGGTGCGAAGTGGCTCACGATCGGATATCAGGATCAACTCAAAATCAAATCTGAACAAGTTTCCGAGGCATTTCATCATCTTTCGAATTATACCGTCAAAACTATTTTTCATCCAATTATCGCTTCTCCGGAGATCTATGGCTACAGAAATAAAGTAGAGTTTTCTTGGGGGAAATATATTTCTGCAAAAGAGGAAATCCATGATGAATTTCGTTTTGGATTTCATGCACAAGGTCAGTTTGATCGGATTATCGATTGCACTTATTGTGCTCTTGCAGATAAAGAAACCAATGATATTTTTCATATGGTGGATCAGTTTTCTCGAGCGTCTGATTTTTCCACATATGATCCAAAGACGGGGATTGGATTTTGGCGACATTTTGTAGTTCGTAAGGCGACTTCATCGAATGAAACGATGCTCATATTTTCTGTGAATACCACTTATACTCATGAAGTAAAGTTATTTTTTACAGAAATGGTTCAAAAATTGACCGAAAAATTTGCAGACATATCTTCGATCTATTTGCTCGAAAATACCGGAAAGGCTGATATTGTGACTGGAAATCCAGTGCTTCTTTTTGGGAAACCAGCGATTACCTCAACCCTTCTTGGTCTTTCATTCGAGATTCAACCGAAGTCATTTTTTCAGGTGAATACGCTCGGTGCCGAGAAACTCTATACAGAAGCGATTTCTTTTATCAAAAATAAATGAGGAATCCTTCTCGATCTCTATGCTGGAACCGGAACGATCGGGATTCTTCTTTCGAAATATTTTGAGAAAGTATATTCCGTTGAGCTTATCGAATCTGCGAGTCGTGATGGTGAAAAAAATGCCTTTAAGAACGATGTGAAAAATATTGATTTTGTCTGTGGAAAGGCAGAGGTTTTTGCAAAAGACTTTCTCGAAAAAGGTGGAAAGGCAGATACGATCGTGGTTGATCCACCTCGTGATGGGATGCATCCATCGACAATCCCTGCACTTCTTTCCTTTGGTGCACGAGAGATCATCTATGTTTCTTGTAATCCAGCGACACTGGCTCGTGATCTCGAGGTATTGGTCGGGAAAACTCGCGATGAAAAAACAGAAAAACTTCCAAAATACAGTATTACCGATGTTACTCCCGTCGATATGTTTCCGCATACACACCATATAGAAACCGTGGTAAGACTCGCACTTGCATAATAAAAACCCGAACAGAATATGTTCGGGTTTTAAGTTTTTTCTCCTAGCACCACAAAACCTCGGGTAGAGGGGATGACAGGGAGAGGGTTTATTGAGACTTCATTTTTTTTAACTCTTCCAACAGAGCTTCTTGGTTCGCAAGCATTTGTTGGTTTTGTTTCAGGATTTCGATCGTTACATCGTTTTGAGATGCGGCTTTCGGAGTGATGCTAATTTCTTTGGATTGTTCAGGTGGAGTCGAAACCCCATTAACTGCTTCAATACCTGTCAGAAATATATTATCAGAATCAGAACGGCAAAAAGTGAATCCTTCCTTTTGATAAGAGAGTTTCACTTCTTGTTGATTTTCCATTGCTTGTTGCACTTTTTTCGCAAGTTCATCATTTTCGATGGTAAAATGAAATTCACCCCCGACAACGCCAGAACCATTGTTTATACCACCACGTTGGCTTATGCCTTCCCATGTTTGGCAGATAATGCCAGTTTTCTGCAGACGGGTAATGGCTCCGATTTTTTCTCCACGACCCATATCCCAGCATCCAGTAAGCATAATGCTTAGTGAAGTTAAAAGCAAAAACATACGAATTTTCATTGAAAATTCTCCTTAGAAATGTTAAAGTTCAAAAATAACCCATCAAACTTGTTTTTACAAGAGAACAAAAATTCGTTGTCCCTTGATTTACTTGTAAGATTGACTGTATTATATTACTTATTGAATATAATCAAAATTATTTTATATTTTTTGTCAATATTTGCATTTTTCTGAAATATGCATACTCTACATATATGTCAAACCTCTCCAGATTTCTCTCAAAAATTCCTGAAAATTCTTTCATCAAAATAGAGGGAAACACTCTCCAGATTCGCAATGGCGATGTCCATTATCCTTTTCGTCAAAGCTCTGATTTTCTCTACCTGACAGGACTATCTGTTCCGGATATGATACTTACGATCTATAAGAAACATATGATTCTTTGGCGAGATGCTGTCGATGAGTTCGATACTATTTGGGGAAGTGATAAAATCTCTGATGAGGCTATCATCCAGATTTCTAATATTTCTGATATTCGAGAGAAGAATGATCTTGCTAAATATATGGAAAAAATCGGAACATTGGAAATATTTGACGCCAGTGAAATCCTCATCCAGATGCGACTCTATAAAACTCCCGATGAGATCGAAAAAATCAGAAAAGCCATCGCGATTACCGATCGAGCATTTCGAAATATCGAATCAAAAATCCTTCCAGGAATGTATGAATATGAAGTAGAAGCACTTTTTGCTTATGAATTTCGAAAATCAGGTGTGACTGAAGCATATCCGACGATCGTCGCTAGTGGAAAAAATGCCTGTACCCTTCACTATACCAAGCATCATTCACAGATTCAGAAAGATGATTTTTTGCTCATCGATGCAGGCTGCGAATATGAGTGATATGCTTCAGACTGGACACGGACTTTTCTGATCGGAGATATTTCTCCACGAAAGCAATCGATCTTAGAAAGTGTTGAACGAGTGAAAGCTTTTGCAGAAAGTATGTTGAAGCCAGGGATTCAGAAAAGTGACTATGAAAAACAAGTTCGACAGTCGATGATCGTCGAACTTGAAAAACTCGGATTGATCCATTCCAATATTTCGGATATAGAGAAAATAGAAAAATCTCGCATATATTATCCCCATTCGACTTCTCACTTTCTCGGGCTCGATGTGCACGATGTGGGTCCACGTGATATCCAGATCGATATCGGTATGGTTTTGACGATCGAACCGGGGATTTATATTCCTGAAGAGGGTATTGGAGTGCGTCTCGAAGATGATTATCTCGTCACTGAAAGTGGATGTGAGAAACTCCTTCCCTATGAAAACGAAAAAACCTTTGCAAAATAGTCCCTTTTTTCATACAATGATGACGTAATTTTTAACTTTTTTCTTATGCGAATTATTTCTCTTCTCGCGGGTTATGCAGCTGGTTTGGCGATCGCTACGAAGTACAAAAAAGGAACTTCAAAGATCAAAAAAGCGGTGGATCCAACAAAATCAAAGCTCGATCTTTTTATCGATGAGATCGTCGATCTTCATAAAGATGCCTTTGCAGATATCAAAAGTACGGTTGCAACCACCTTTGAAGATGTTGAAGATTTTGACGGACTCAAGACAAAGCTCACTTCTCTCGTAGATACTTTCTCTGATGAATTCGAAACGAAACTCGCTGATATTTCTGGAAATGCAGATGAAAAGAAAGAAAAAGCGATCGACTGGCTCGAGACGATCTATGCAAAGTATAAAACTACGCTTCTCAATGCGAAGAAAAAAGCAGCAGAGTTTTCTGAAGATGCAACTGAAAATACAGAAGATGTGGTCACACATGCTGAGGTAGCCATCGAAAAAAAATATCATAGCACGAAGAAAAAACTCGAGTCCGCTGTAAAGAAGGTTACAAAATAAGATTGATTTTTTCCCATTTTTAGAGAGAATACACACCTATTCTCTCTTTTATTTTTTGTATACTTCCCATGAATCC
>CANBWW010000048.1 GCA_947373235.1 Candidatus Altimarinota bacterium
GAAAAAAACTCATGATCAAGAAAGATGCTACTGGAAAAATCTGGATCAATGGATCAGCTATGATCGAAACCGCTGATGTTATCTCTACAAACGGAGTGACTCACGTGATCGACACGGTTCTGATGCCGACAAAATAATTCCCGAAAAAAAGTTTGGTCAAAAAATCTCCTCAGAAATATCTGAGGAGATTTTTTCTTGGCATAAATACTTACTGAAAAAGTTCCATCGCACTTCCCTCTTTTTGAAATACTATTCCATCCGAACATACCAATACTCCCGATATTTCTGGAGTATTTTTCAGTGTTTCGATCGCCTTTTCCCACGGCATCACGGAAAGAGCCGTCGCATATGTATCGGTAGAAATACCAGAATTTCCATCGATAAAGGTCGCGATCACTTCGTGGGCGGATTCACCGGTTTTTGGGTCGATCAAGTGATGATGATTCCCCCACTTTCTTTTTTTTCCAGAACTACACGCGAGAAACTTCTCTTCGAGCATATATGTTCATATGAGTTCATCGGGTGCAAAGGGGCTTTCGAGTCAGACTTTCCAGCTTCATTTTCCATACATATCCCCTCAGAAATTGATCAAAAATCGTGTATGATCTCTGAGGATTTCTTGAATCAAATCGATCAAATATCACTTTCCTACTCAGCCAAATTCGAGAAAAATATCCTTACGGAGGATCACTTCATCGTTCTGCATTTCTATATCTGTATAGTTTCATTTTTCTGAAAGTGCATTTTGGATTCCCATTTTCGGATTTCCATATCCAAGTTCTGTGAGTCTTTTTCCGATCGTCGGATCAAAATATCCATCCGTCTTTTTCGCCACTTCGAGGGCATAAGAAAGCATATTTTTTCCATCATCATCGAGGATTCAGTGACGAGTGATGTTCAGATCAGAAAGCCAATTATTTTCCAGAAATCGGGAATATTTTTGTTCAAATTCTGAAAGTTTGGTTTTTATCTTCTGAAAAAAAATACTCACATTCAGCTCAGTATCTATCAGAATATCGAGATGTGTTCCAATCGTATCGAGAGAGAATTTTTGCATAGTTCAAATGGAATGAGAAGATAAAATAAATTTTATACCCCCAGGGTACTTCCATGCTTCGCAAGGGGCGCTTCGAGTGGAATGCAGAATAAAGAGTTCGAAGAACTCATAAAGAAATATATCGAAAAAGAGCAAAAAGAAAAGACCTCTCGGAGGTCTTTTCTTAGGAAGAGAACTAGTAATTTGAAGGAGTATTGTCATCTGGAGTTACGGACGTAGAAGTATTTACATTCGTAGAAACCGATGGGCCAGCACTCGATGAAGTCGTAGAAATATCTGCAGCGGAACTCGACTGTACCGTTGAATCTTGTCCAGAAGCATCTGAGTTTGTACCAGAAGAAGCAGACATCATGTCATCAGAAGTTGGAGTTGTAGGCGTCGCCATCATATCAGTTCCTGAATTTGTACTTTCAGAAACAGTATTTGTATTGCTATCAGGAGATGCTGTCGTCGTATCACTCGTGTTTATATTTTGTGTAGTCATATCCGTTCCTGATGCGTCAGAAATTGGATTGGTTGCAGGAGTAGTACCCCCAAAACTACACGAAGCAAAAAGAAGAGAAGTCAAAACAACCGCAGGAAGAACAAAAGATATTTTTGACATAATTCAAAATGAAGTGAGGATATAAAAACTTTATAAGTGACAAGATTTTATATATATAGCTTTAAGGAAACTTAAATAATCCATGATTTCTCAGGGATTATCGGAAACTAAAATCCGTGCACAAATGTTTCAAATGCTGCCGTCGTCAGAGAAGCTCCTCCGATCGCATCTACTGAAAGATCTTTTGCCTTTTTCCCGACGACTGCCTGAGAAAGTGCACTTGCAAAAGCTTCTTGTTTCTGCTTTGAAACCGCTTGTTCCGCTTTTGGAGTAGCGGTTGCCGTTGTGATGATGCCATCAGTCACTGTCACTGCAAACTCTACTGGAACGATCCCATCTGGAGATCGGTATGAGAGTGTTTCATCACGTGAGATCGATTGAGGTGTTGTCGTATTTCCAGTAGCAACTGAACTCATTGTTCCAGAATCTACTTGTACAGAAGGATTTGGAAGAATGGGAGTCTCTGGTTGATTCATACCAGAACTACAACTTGCAAGAAATACTGAAGTTGCCAAGAGAGCGAGTGGAGCTTTTTTCATAAAACAAATGGAGTGAGAAGATAAAGTGAGTGAAACGAATTTTATACTCGAACGGAATGAAATTTTCAGGAACCGTAGGTTCCAGAAACTGAAAGAATATATCGAAACAAAGTAACTTTATTATATAAAAAAGGTTATTTCTGCAAGGAAAAAATAAACTTTGTAGGAAATCATCGTTCTTTTTGTTTTCTATATTGAAGAAATAAGAATGAAGAATTTGAGGAATATTTATACTAAAAAACATATTTCTAATTGTCTATATGAATAGTGCTTGAGATGTTGGAACAATACTCGGAATATGTTAGCATATATCTATATACATAATACATAAAAAAATATATATGAACACTTTTTCTCGTCGCTTCCTCTCACTTCTTGCACTCGGAACAATTCTCTGCAATATCATTCCGTTTGCCACTTTCGCGAATAGTTCTTTATTTGGATATCATTCTTGATATCCTGCAGGAATCGTCACCGATACAAATGGAAATGTATATGCTGTGTGAACATATAGTTATTCTCTAACGAAAATCACTCCGGATGGGACTGCAAGTTCATTTGGAACTATTCAGCCATACTCCAGTGCTATCACTATAGATGTAAGTGGGAATATATACGTTGCGAATAGTCAATATAGTAATGTGACGAAAATCACTCCGGATGGAACCAGTACGACTTTCGGAACGACGTGAGGAAATCCAGAATGAATTACTGTGGATGGAAGTGGAAATATCTATACAGCAAACGATTCATCTCAAAATGTGACGAAAATCACTCCGGATGGAACCACTACGACTTTCGGAACGACAGGATATGCTCCAAGAGGCATAGCTGTAGATAGAAGTGGGAATGTATATGTTGCAAATGATGGCAATAATAATGTATCAAAAATAACTCCAGATGGAACTTCCACAATACTATGAAACACAACTGGGAATAATCCATATGAGATGGTAATTGATACAGATGGAAACCTTTACACTGCAAATATTTACGGAAACAATGTGACGAAAATCACTCCGGATGGAACCAGTACGACTTTCGGAACGACAGGATCTTATCCTTATAGTATAACTATAGATTCAAGTGGAAATATCTATACTGCAAATTATAGTAGTCAAAATGTCACAAAAGTAACTCCAGATGGAACTTCGAGAATCATAGGAAGAACAAATGGAAATCCTAGAAGTATAGCCATAGATTCATCTGGAAATATCTATACAGCTGATTATTATAATACTGTTTCAAAGATCACTCCAACCGATACCAATCCTCCAGTAGTCACACTCAATGGACAAACATACGATACAGGATATCTCAATAGACCATACGTAGATCCAGGTGCTAACTGGACGGATGACCCAGATGGAAATGGACAAGCAACCGTCAGTGGAAGTGTGGATACTAATAATACAGGAACATATCTGCTGGACTATAGCTATACGGATTTTGCTGGAAATACAGGGAGCGGAACTCGTACGGTCAATGTTATAGCTGATACGGAGGCGCCAGTTATAAGTCCTTATAATGGAACGGAAACAACCGTCTATTTGAATCATACATATACCGAATACGGTGCCTCTTGTAATGATAATGCTGATGGATACTGTGTATGAAGCATGACCACGACTGGAAGTGTAGATACGACTCAGTCTGGAACATATACTATTACATACACCGACACAGATACATCAGGAAATATAGGAACAGCCACTCGTATAGTCACTGTCACTCCAGATATCACAGCACCAAATATATATTATCTCTACCAAGGTGATGAGAGTACCATCTTTACAGGGCAAAATTATAGTTATGGATGATACTGTGCTGATGCTGTCGATGGATATATAAATATGACCACTTCGGGCAGTGTAGATACTTCTCAATCTGGAACTTATACAGTTACATACAACTGTACAGATTTATCAAACAATACGACAACAAGAACAGCAACTGTACATGTCATCGCCGATACTGAACCGCCTATGATAACTCTTTATGGAGAAACTGAAACTACCCTCTATATAGGACAAACATATTCTCATGCTAATGATTATTCATACTATTGTAATGACAATAAAGACGGTTATTGTTATTCAAATGTCACATTTTCTGGGGATGTAGATACTTCTCAGTCATGAACGTATGTGATAACTTATAGTGCAACGGATAATGCTGGAAATATAGGAACGGCGACTCGTACGATACACGTGATACCAGATACAACTCCTCCGGTCATCACTCTTTATGGAGATTCTGAAGTAACTATGTATCTCAATCAGTACTATTCTGAAGCAGGAGCATCATGTAACGATAATCTGGATGGAAACTGTAATGGAATTCTAACTGCAAGTGGAAACGTAGATACATCTCAACTTGGTGATTATATTGTCACTTACAGTGCTATGGATAATGCGGGGAATATCGCAAGTGCAACTCGTAACGTGCATGTGATCGCAGATACCGAGCCACCTGTATTTACTCTCTATGGTGATAATCCACAGGAAATCGCACAATATGCTGACTATAGCGATCTGTATGGAGATTGTACGGATAATGCAGATTGAGAATTTGGTCCAAGTGAATCTGGAGGAAGTGAAGGATACGACGATGGAACGATCGATACCTCCCTTCTCGGAACTTCTACACTCACTTATACATGTACTGATAGTGCTGGAAATACATCAAGTGGAAGTCGTGTGGTACATGTTGTTCCAGATACAGAACCACCAGTGATCACCCTTTATGGAAATCAAAATATCACTATCCCTCTCGACAGTACTTATAATGAACAATGAGTCAGTTGTTTTGATAATGCTGATGGGAACTGTAGTGGGAATGAAAGTATCAGTGGAAGTGTGGATACAAGCAATACTGGAACATATATAGTCACCTATAGTTATACGGATCGCTCGGGAAATATAGGAACGGCGACACGAAATGTGAACGTCTGACCAGATAGCACTCCACCAATTATAACCATCATTGGTGACAATCCTCTGACAATAATAGAAGATCCGAGTTGTTGTACCAACACATATCATGATTCTGGGGCAACAGCTATCGATGATGATCCAACTTATGTTGGTCCGATCGATATGACCAATAATGTCAATATACGAAATCCAGGGAACTATACGGTTACTTATACAACCACAGATCCAAGTGGAAATACCGCTACAGCAACTCGTCATGTGAATGTTATATCTGGACGTCCTCCGATCGATCTCGCTGCAACAAAAACGCTCATTCATACAGGTACGATCATCGCGGGTGATACATTCGCATATCGTTTTAATATAAAAAATGTTGGAAGTAGTACATTTTCAGGTACTGTGGAATGAATCGATGTAGCTCCAGATATTCTTGATTATCCCGATCAGAGTGGTTCTGACTTATATGCTCCTATATCAACATCAAATCCAAACATAAATTGTGCAAACTATGGAAGTCCTTCGCTATTATGAAATACTTTTTCTAACTATACACATGAAAAACTTATCCTCTGTATATGAACGGTCTCGATCGCACCAGGGGAAAGTATAAGCTATGATCTCAGAGTCCATACGGATACAACGCCTCCAGTATGAATGACCAATCGTGTAGTGATACTCGATCTAAACGAGGATGATATAGATACACCTTCTATCCTAACTGCTGTGCAAAATGGCACAGATCTCTATTCACTTCAAAATAATAATATCTCCTTGAGTGTCTATGATCCGATTCCACCAGTCGTGACCCTTTCTGGATGATCACTGATCCATGTCCCACAAGGCGCACTCTATGAAGAACTGTGAGCAACGTGGACAGATAATATGGACGGAAGTGGAGTTATTTCTACTGCGAGTTCTGGAAGTGTAAATACACTCGTCGCTGGAACGTATTCACTTATGTATAGTTATACTGACAAAGGTGGAAATACCATCTCTGTAGATCGTACGGTTATCGTCGATCCGGGAAATCCAGCATCCGTAGAAATCCATACAGGATGAAGAGCGAGTATCTGAGGAGGTGGAAGTACGGGTGGTGGAACAACAGGAATGACTCCATCGATCTCACTTTCGACCGGAATTGCGGGAGCGATCAATATACAAAATCTCCTTCCACCACCGAAATCGATCACCACACCAGTCATCGATCCGAAAAATCCGAAAACGCCGATCAAAAATAGAAAACCTTTGATTCCGAATCTCGATCTCCTTTTGCATCCACAAAAAAATACACAGCCAGAAATCAAAGGTCCGATCACGGATGAGATATGTAGCAATGTTGTGAAGCTTCATCCACTGAGTGAACTGAAAGCGACGGACATCAGCTACGATGAATTTCGCTCACCTATCCAGAAACTTATGATGTATCGTGGAGAAAAATCTGGAACGGGAGGTACACTTTCGAACTTTCCAGAAAACCAAGATGGAATCGAACTCAATACAGGTACATTTCGAGGTGGAGAAAAGATCACTCGCGGTGAATACATAACTCTCCTCGTACGTGCCCTTGCCTGCCATGTTCCTGAAGATCTTTGGAACAAAGATGAAGTGGTAAATACAGGAAGTCTCATGACTCCAGTAAATACACCGATCATCAGACCATCACTGGATTTTCGAGATACACCTCTTTCCATATTGAGTGGAAGCACTACAGTTCTCCCAGAAATAGAGATAGAAAAAGATCAAACTGGTACTTTCAGTGATATTCCAAGTGGATCCACTCTCGAAAAATATATCCAGTATGCAGTTGATCAGAAATGGATCAATGGATATGAAAGTGGAAAATTTCGTCCAGACGCACCTA
>CANBWW010000049.1 GCA_947373235.1 Candidatus Altimarinota bacterium
GAGTGATCAAGAGTGTTTTTTTCCTCGAAAAACGTATCACTGAAGCTGTAAAACTTGGCTTTATTCGTATCGTCATTCCTGCATCTTTTACTGGAAATCTCCCTTCATGAGTCGAGTATATAAAACTCTGAAATGTACGAGATCTGAAAAAAATATTCGAATAAATAACCCCACTTAAGTAGGGTTATTTATATTTTTCATGAGTTCACAGAATCTTGCATAGGTAAGATCAAGTCATCTACTTAGATGTGCTTCAAAAATTTCGCGAGCCTTTTTGCAAGGACCATTTTGATTACATACTACTTCTGTAATTTTATCTCAAAAAAAACGAAGCTGAAACATATTACATTTCTGTGTTCTTATATTTGATGTTTCATTTGGATGAATAGTGTCCGTTTCAGTGTTTTTATTTTCTCATCAACTTGGTTCTTTTGGGTTTCATCATCAACTTGGTTCATCGGAAAGAGATTTCCCCCCCTCTGGATTTCTATCAAAACCTATATCGTAGCTTGCGAGCATATTGTGATTTAAGAGAATATGATTATCGACTTTCCATATAAAAAAGCAAGAGAATTATTTACTTTTTATCGTATTCTTTATTTCTTCATATCGAAATCCTTTTCGCATGATCGCATTATAGAATTTCTGTTCTTGTCATCGATCTTGTAGATTGTATTTCTTTCTGTATTTTTCAACTTCTTTTTCGAGCCCAAAGTCATCGCTATTTTCGAGAAGTATCTCACCGATCTGATCTCGAAAGTATGGATATTTGCCTCAGAGAATTACTTTGATCATCATTTTCGATTTTCATTTTTTGAGAAGATTCTGGATTTGGCTCTCGATATTATTTTTATGTGTTTCCCAGTCTTTTATTTCCTGCTCGATTCATTCTATTTTCTCCAATACTTTTTCTTTTGGAAATTCTTTTTTGAGAAGTTTCATAATAATTTCTCGTTCTCACTTTCCATTCGTGAGAAAACTTCGTATCCACATATCCAGCATCATATCCTCGGAGTATCCGATTTCTCATAAAAATTCCCCGATATTTCCCGAGTATTTTTTCTTCTCGAGATAGCTTCGGAGTTTTTTTTCTGACGGAGCATATCGAGCCATGTAGTTCGCAACACGAAGAGTGATATTCACAATGATTTATTTAAAAGTACGAGATCGTGAAATGAGAACTTTTTTAAAAATCGGGAGAATATAGGGAAGTGCGAGAATCGCAAGATTTTTGTGTTTGAAGAGAAATTTGATGATTTTAGTGATCATAGAAAGTTATTTATGAAATTTTTGATGAGCTTCTTTGAGTTTCGGATTGGTTACATGGGTATAGACCTGTGTGGTGATGATCGAAGCATGTCAGAGAAGTTCCTGTATGATACGTATATCTGCACCGTTTGTGAGGAGTGTGGTGGCGAAACTATGTCTCAGTGTATGTGCATGGAGATTTTTGAGGATTCAGCCTTTGAGCCCATATTCTTTTACCATCGTCGTGATAAAAAATCTCGAAAGTCTCACACTTTTATCTGTGAGTTCAGTTGTTTTTATATTTTCTTCTGAAAAATTGTGCCGAATAAAGAGTGGCGCAAAACTATCTGTTCTTGTATCGAGGTAATCACTAATCGCATCGCGAGCGATATCTGTGAGATAGACAACGCGGATTTTCCCTCATTTTCCACGAACAGCAAACTCGAGTGTATCAATGTTTACATCACGGATATCGAGTGCAGTGAGTTCTGAAATACGTAGACCTGTCGAGTATATACATTGACAGATAGCATAGTCACGTTTTCCACGAAGACTTTCACGAGTGATCGTTTCGAAAAATCTTTCGATTTCTTCATTCGTCAGAAAGGTAACTTCTCGATCGGGTGGCTTTATAAGATCCAGGATCGTCGGATCGAGACAAGGAATTTGTTCTTTTTTGAGATATTTGAGCCAGGAACGAAATGTGATGATATGAGCATTGATCGACTTGACTGAAAGTCCATCTTTCGAGAGATCGAGACGAAAATTATTTATATCTTCTTTGGTTATATCTTCGACATTTTTCCTACATTTTTTTCTAAGCTCGGTTCGTATATTTCTATTTTCTCATCTTTTTTCACTCTTCGTATCGAGAAATACTTCACGGTGATTCCAGTATATTTTTTCAGGATCTTCTCATTTTTTTCTATCCTCTGTACTTCCTGACTTGAGATCTTCTTGCAGATATGTAAAAAATCTCCAGAGATGAAACTCATATTGTTCGAGTGTCCTTATACTTCTTCCTTTATGAAGCCGAAGATAGGTGAGAAAATTTTCGAGTGAAAGTATCAGATTCATATACAGATTATATCTATTTTCTTTTCAAGAACAAGTAACAAAAAATCTCCAAAATGGAGATTTAAAGGATTTGATCGATGAGTTGTTTTCTGAGTGCTGTTTCTACTTCAGTGATACTATTTTCACCATTTAAAGTTATATAAGTCATACCTGTATCTTTTGAAAAAACTTTATCATAGGTTTCTATGATGCTATTTTGAGTTTTTCGAATGATCGCTTTTTTATCATTTCGAGTCATCTTTTTTCCTTCAGGAGAGTAGATGAGACTGTTGATAAAATCGAGAGCGAGTAATGTTCCCTCTGGATGTTCTCATTTTTTCTTTGCAGAAATATCTGCACTGAGCCCTCTTTTTTGTAGTCGTTTGAGAGATTCTTCGAGTCCAATCTGTATATGGATCGTGATTGCCTTATCAAAAAGTTCTTTATATATGCTATTTCTCCACCAGATGAGTCCTTTTCTGAGCTGATCTTCAGACATACCGAGCATAAGACCACGAACTATGAGTGTTTGTATACTACGATCCAGGATTACTATATGATTTTTCTTGAGCGCTGGAATCACTTCGCGTTCTAGACGGTAAGCAAGGTCTCATGCTTGGAAAAAAAGACTCGTTTCTGGAAGGATTCTTTCATCTCATTTTTTTAAGGATTCATTGGTCTTCATAAATTCTCCGAGAATCGGTGCGTTTTTCCATGAAGAAATAGTTACTTTTTTTCCTTCTTTTTGAAGCATTTTTTTCAATGCTTTGATTTGGGTTGTTTTTCCAGATCCATCAGGACCCTCAAATACGATGAGCGTTCCTGGAAGTGCATGACAGTTACTGATATTTGGTCGCATAAAATAAATACAAAATTATTAATTCAAGATTCAAAAATATTATTTTTTTGATGGACGGATTCCCATAAGTTCTACATCGTATTTTTTTTCGAAGTATTCAGCGATTTTTTCGATGAAAAGGGGAGTAGTTTTATAGACTGGAGCTGTACCGTCGATCACATACATACCATTTTGTTCTGCCAATATATCATATCATTCGATTACTTTTGTTTGGAATTTCTTGAAACTTTCTATGATATTATCAGAATATCTTACATCCATACCAGCCTCATAGTGTTTCAGTGGATTTCTACCGATGGCTCTTTGGGCTGCTATATCCACGGAAATACGGAAATAGAATGCCATATCTGGAACAGGAAAATACGCATCATAAAATGGTTTGAGGTGTTCCATCTTGAGTCCACGAGCATATCCACGGGCAAGTGCGGTGTACATATATCGATCACAGAGAACCACCATACCAGCACGAAGAGCTCCGCGCATCTCTGTGAGATATCTCTCCATAAAATCCGCAGCATACACTGTATCAAAAACTGCTGCTGGCATATGAAGATCTGATTTCTTGAGTTTTTTCTGCATTTCGTGGATCTTCATAGAAGAGTTCCATATACTATGAACACAGAAAAATCCGTTCGATTCGAGAAGGTTTTTTGCTATGAGAAGCTGTGTAGATTTCCCAGAACCGTCCGAACCTTCTACGATGATCAGTGTTCCGGGGCGTTCCTCGGTTGAAAAAAAGATGTCTTTTTTCGTATTTTTTATCACAGGAATTTTCGTATTTTTTATTGGAGAAAGTTTTGGGGTTTTCTTATTGGTATCCATAACAAGTGGTTAATATAAAAGTACTATACTATAAAGGCTTCTCAGAGTCAAAAGAAGTCGATTATTTTGACTAGCGATTTTCATAATTCGTGTTGTTGATATATTTTTTCTCTGATGATTATTTCTGGTAAAATTTACTTATTATCTATGCTCAGTATATATTTTGAGCTATACATAACTGAGTATTTTTTTATGAAAATTTTTAAAAAAATAAGAAAAAATACTTAAAGAATTTTTGTCAAATTTTCTAAAGGTATTTTCCTCATATTTCTGCTGTAAGTGAAGATATTTTTCTCTATAAGTAAACTCGGTCCAGTATATTTCTGGCTGTCTCGTTTACGTGAAAAATCTCTATCATTGCTTTTTCTATTTCTTTTAATTTTTCCTTTTGAGCGTACTTCATGGACTCTATCAGTATGGAAATTGCGATATTGTTATCGATGACTCATGTATAGAGAAAGCTCAGAAGTGGTCAGATATTATCCGAAAAATATTCTCTTATAGCTGTCTGTATTTCTTCCGGAAGAGGAGGGAATTTTTTCCCACAAAAAAATGTAATGGTTCTCGAACGGATCGTCTCGATAAGTGCTTCTGGATTTTTCACTTCCAGTATGATGATCGCATATTCTGGTGGTTCTTCGAGGATTTTTAAACTCGCATTCATAGCATCTACTGTTGCTTCATCAAAATCTCGAAGTATATAAAGTGTCTTTCCTTCATAGGGTTTTTCAGAAATATCGTTGATCCATCGACGGATATCGAGAATACTCAGATGTTTTTTATCGTCAGCCTTTTGATAGAGATAAATATTTGGAATATTGCCAGTAATGCATTCATCGAGACTTATAATATGTATTCCAGAAAATTCTCGAACGCATTCAAAAATATGTTCTTCGTCCATGATAGTTGGGATCGTCGAGGTATTTTCTTTATAGGTTTTGAGATAGTGTGTGAGCATAGAAGGGGAGTTGCATTTCCTGTATTTTCTCTATAATACTTTCAATTGCAACTTTTTTATGCGTACACGACTTCTTGCCTTTTTTATCTTGATTCTTTTGGTGGTTTTTCCTGCTCTTTTGTATTGGTATTTTCTCAAAAAAAATACGTCCACAGTCACTTTTATTATACCAAAGGGTGGCCCGATTTCAGTCAAACTTCAGGGAACACTTGCATATAAATATTTTCCTTTGGCCGATGAAGCGCTTCATTTTTCACAAGTATGTGATCAAAAATGCACGATTGGTCCGATACCACCAGTTGATTATACCGTAGAAATATCTCGAGATTGAACGGCTGATATTTCTGACTGATTTTATCTGGCTGTTTGAGAACAAAAAATATATGAACTTCCAAAAATCCAGAAATTTATTTCTAATAAAATTTGAAATATATCTGCTGATGATGGGCTTGGAAATTCGATGATAAATAGTGCAAAAATCCACATCGATCAAAATATTTCATATCTTGGTACACTGAAAAGTGGGAAAATTTTTGGTATGAAATCATCAGAAAAATCTACAGATATAGGTATCGTCACTCTGGATACTTTTAACTCGCTTCTTTCCCTTCCATTTTCTTTTTTATCTGGAAAAATCGATGGTTCGAAAGATTTTTTTATCCTCAAAAAATCTGAAAATGAACAAGAAATCCTCTCGATTAATCTTTTAGAATCTATGAATTTTCCTTTTCCTGATGATATAGAAATGATCGATCACACCGATGCTTGGAAAGTGCAGACTGATAGGTCTGTATACACTTTTGATGGAAATGCTTGGGCAAAAAATACCCGTTTTTCTGATTTTATAGATATTGATCCAGTTTATCGAATGGGATATATCCGAGCTGATGATACAGATAAAAAATCCCTTGGAAACTATAAGCAAAATGGTGGTATTTTTGTTCTTCTTGATCGCATGAATGGAAGTTCTCAGGTGGTTGCAGAAAATAAAGATATCACCTGATTTTTACATTTTAATGGACTTCCAGCATTTTTAGAAAATTCTGGAGATATTTATAGTATGAATATAATCCAATAATTTTATGATTTTTGATACGCATTCACATTGTTATTGGGATACGATCTTGCCTCGTATCGATGAGATTATAGAAAATATGCGTGAAAAATGAATAATGAAAGCTGTACAGATCGGTTGTGACATAGAAAGTTCTCATAAAGCGATTGCACTGGCCCATAGATTTCCTGACATTTTTTATGCAACGGTTGGATTTCATCCAGAAGAAGCTCAGGATTTTATTTTTGATTCTGATATTCTCGATACTTTCGAAAAAATGATCCAAGAAAATCGTGATTCCGTAAAGGCGATCTGAGAAACGGGATTCGATTTTCACTATATCGATGGAACCGATGGTGGAAAAAGAAAGGCTGATCTCGAAAACCTTTCTGAAAAGGCAAAATCTCAGATAGAAAATCAAAAAAAATGGTGGATCGAACAATGGAAACTTGCACATAAATATGATCTTCCACTCGTTATTCACACTCGTGATGCAGGAGAAGCGACATTAGAATTTATGAAAGAAAATCATATCAACCGATGTGTGATGCATTGTTTTTCTGAAGATATTGATTTTGCTCAGGAGCTTCTCGAATTTTCTGATGAGATTTATTTTTCTTTTTCGGGAATTCTGACCTATAAAAGTGCTCAGAAAATCCAAGAAACTGCCAAAAATATCTCTCTCCATCGTATTCTTATTGAGACTGATGCACCTTTCCTTGCTCCACAAGCAGTCCGTGGAACCGTGAATGAACCTGCAAATACGAGATATACTCTCGATAAACTCATAGAACTTAGATCTGAGTCAGCTCAAGAAATAGAGAAGCAAGTCTATGAAAACTCTCTCAGGTTTTATGGACTCGTAAATTAGACTTTCACGAGTCTTTTCTGTAATTCCTCAAACTGTTCTATCTGTCTATCGAGACGGATTTTTTGT
>CANBWW010000050.1 GCA_947373235.1 Candidatus Altimarinota bacterium
GTTCCAGGTCCAGGTCCAGTTCCAGTTCCAGGTCCAGTTCCAGTTCCAGTTCCAGTTCCATTATTTACCAAAACATCTATATTTACACTTGATACTCAACTTTCGAGATTTCCATCAGAAACAGAAAAAGTAAACGTATCATTTCCTACAAATCAAATAGCAGGAGTATAACTAAGCATACCCGTAGAAGAGAGAGTGAGGGATCCATGAACTGGATTTGTTTTTAAGATATAATTCAATATATCCCCATCGATGTCACTCCCAGAAAGAGATGTATAAAGTATATTTCCATTTTGGTTCGAGATATTTCCAAGGATAGAATATGAACCAGAAAGTGCTATTGGGGAATCATTCACAGCATTTACAACTATTTGAACAGTGGCAATGGACGAACTATAAACTCCATCATTTACATGATAGGTAAATATATCCGTTCCAAAGAAATTTTGATCAGGTGTATATGAAATCATACCCGTAGCTGATAATACCAACATTCCATGAGTTGGTTGAGTGTCAACTCCATACATCAGAGTACTTCACTCCACATCAAAAGCTGATGATTGAGCGATAAGTGAAGTGTCTTCATTTGTAGAGAGATTCGCATCGTTAGCAACTGGAGGTGTATTGGTTTGTATGATATGAAGCATCACTCTTGCAGTGTTGGAAAGAGCTCAGAGATCGTCGATCACCTGATATGTAAACATATCACTTCCAGTAAATCCAGTATTTGGAGTATAGAGAAAACCAGTTCCAGAAATACTGAGAGTTCCATTCGAAGGTTGTATGATTCCAGTGAGAGCAAGATTCGAAGAATCTACATCAGAATCATTCGAAAGAACAGGGATAAAAAATGGAGTATCCTGTCCAAAAGAATAATCATCATCTACAGCAATTGGAGGATCATTGACGGCAGTCACATATATATTCATAGGAATCGGACCAGTCACACTCTGTCCATCTGAAACAGAAATACTAAATGTATCAGTACCAAAAAAGTTAGAAGCTGGAGTATAAGTAAAGTTTCCATCTGATTGAAGAAATAAAGTTCCATGTGTTGGGAGAGTTGAGGTACTGTATGAAAGCGTATTTCCATCTACATCAGAAGCGATGATTTTTGAAGCAAGCCCGTTATCTTCAAGCGTAGAGAATCCAGAAGATGAAAGAGTGGGTGGAGTATTTGGAGAAGTCACGAGAATCGTTACAGAACCAGTATTGGAAACAGCGCCATCTTGATCAACTATAGAATAGAGGAATGAATCACTCCCGACAAAATCAGAAACTGGAGTATATGAAAAACTATTTCCACTCGGCGTGAGAGTTCCGTGAGCTGGAATTGTATAAGAATTGATAGATAAAGTTTGAGATACGTTTGTGTCATCTCGGTCACTGTCGTTCGCGAGAGGATCGATAGTGAGACTCGTATTATTCATCACCGTTCAACTATCATCCAAAACGACTGGTGGATGATTTATACAGTCGACTATGAAAGTAGCGGTCATAGGATCGGCATAATGACCCCATTGATCATACCCACGAAAATCAAATGAATCATTTCCACACCAATTTGAATCTGGAACATAACTCACAAGTCAAGAATTAGTATCTACTTGAAGTGAACCATGCATTGGATTTGTCACGCTCTCAAAAAATACAGAATCACCTGGATTATCGTCATATCAGAGAAGTGTGCCCGTTATAGATTCAGCATCTTCAGTTCCAGTAAAAGTAGTAGGAAAAATAACTGGGGCGGTATTAGTCGTAGTAATCTGAACACTACAAGTTTTTGGTCATATGTCATTCAGAGTCTCGAGTGATACGGTCGCGATACCATCGGAAGGTGGTTCAAAAGTGATCGAACCAGAACTACTCACTCCAGTATGTATAGATCCTGACATAGCCGTTGGATAGTCGATAATTTGCGAAAGGGAATTCGTAACATTCCAGGAGACATCCACCGTTTGACCATCTGAAACTGAACCCGCCGAAGGAGTAAGGCTACAACTTGGAGTATTGAGAATATTTGGACTATTGTTCCAAAATACGATTGCAGTTCTGTGAGCTGGAACATTTATAGGCCATGAAATAGGTACATTCATCTCATCAACATAAGCAGAACAGGGGATTCCAGATGGACACACTTGCGATATATCTGTATTTCCAGTATTTGAAAATATTTGCAATTCAAGATTATTGGTATTTTTTGTGACACTATTCATACGACGGACACTAAGAGAATCGATTTCGTAAGAAATATTTGGATTATCCGTCTCCAAAGTGAATACCCCATCAGACGCACTGATCGGAGTTGTGAGATAAAAAGAAAATATACTTCCACTCGCATTTGCAGATGTTTCTCCTATATGATCAGAATAAAGGGAAGTCATATCACCAGTCTTGTGGAAAAATCCTCGAAGATTTATATTTCCAGTAGCACTTTTTACATATCCGCTGACTAAATAGGTTTGCCCTGTACTGACAGAAAGGAGAGAATTATTGGTAATCCACATACGATCTGGACTTCCACCAGTCGGATCCACAGAAAGAGAACCTCCACTATATGATCCAGAAGTATTGTAGGAAAGGGTCGGTGTATTTCAAAACTGGGATGATACATTCCAAGAACTCATATCCGCATCAAAATTTGGATTGGAAAGGAGATTTGATGTCGCATATGTTCCTGTATTCGTATATGGTTTATAGGCAAAATACTCAAATATACTAACATCAGGATCGAGTGAAGAAAGTGTATTTTTTGTCAGATCGGTCGTCATACCTCCATAGGATATCGATCGAAAAGTTGAATTATTATTTGGTTTATACAGTGGATAAAAAGTATTTCCATCGAAAGAGGTATTCTGGATTCCGTCAGTATCAGAGGCGTCTGATCGGAACTCTACAGGAGAATAGTCTGGATTTCTTTGAAGAAAAGTATTTCCATCGAAAGCAATTCCTTGAGTAGTATTATCAGTATTTTGAATCGTCTGCAAACTGGTAGCACGCGAAAGTATATTCATATTTCCATGAATATTGAGATTTTCTGAATCTTCCAGATAGATGGATTTTTCTGCATTTTGAACGGTATTATTTCCTATATCCATTCATGAAATACCTCGAATATCAATTCCATAGTTATTATTTGAAATACCGGTCCCAACATTTTTGATAATATTCTCACTGATCGTTCAGGAAAAATCAGTACTCATCGGATTCGTTTTTTCATTCGTAAGAGCAGAACAATTGCTCAGATTATTGGAACATATATTTGTGAGATTATTCTGAGAAATCGAAGTTCATTTTGCAAAAATAATCCCATTCGATCAGATATTAGAGAGACTATTGTCGAGAATACTTACAGGCGAATCTCCGAGAAAACTCAGAGCTGTATTCGTGATTCATGAAAATGTATTTTGTGAGATAGCTCATCCAATATAAGAACCAGAAAATCCATTTTGACAGTTCGTGAAAGTATTATTCTGTAAAGTCAATGTATCGATCTTATCTCACTCGAAACAAGAACCATTCGGCGCATTGAATTCAGAATTTGTGATTTGTATATTTTGCACCGTACTCGTATTTTGACTCAAAAAAGCTGATCCAGATAATGAGGAAACAATATGAATCCCATCGAATGCAATATAAGAAGCATCATTCAATCCAATATTTTCAAATATTGGATTATTATTACCGTCACATGAACCATATTGGGAAATAGAAATCGGTGATCCTGCTGATCCTGACTGTAAAATATTGAGAACTCCAGTCCAGCTTTCTCCACATTTAAATTCGATACTTTCTCCAGGATTAAAAAGAGTACTGTTTACTTTTGTGAGTGTTTTCCAGGCAGTTCATGAACTCAGTCCATCAGCACTATCATCACCATTGCTCGCATCGATATAGTATATGTTCGAGCTTGCGAAAGTCGCCTCAATAGTGAAATTGAGGAGGGAAGCAAGAAAGAGAAAAAGAGTAATTCAGGAAAAAACACGGAGTTTATACGATTTATGTCTTCTTTTCATCGGAAAGGTATAAAAAAATATGATCCCCTTTATTAGATCATATTTTTCGTATTTCGGCAACGAATATAAATTGCCTTTTAATTATTTTATGTTTTTATACTAAAAATCACTCTCGTTCACGGTCGTCAAACCATAGAGAACATAGTCAGCGGAAGTGAGTTTATTTGGATCGATTTCCGCCTTTTTACAAGCCATAGCAAAAAGATTTTCTGCACTAATATCCGTGTGAACCATATGAGGAAGAACAACAGACAGGACTCAGAGATTTTGAGAAAGCAAGATGATTCACTCTTTTGTCGGATCAAGAAGAGAAAGGGAAGGAAGGATACGACGTGCAGCAGGGAGAAATCTATCAATACGGATAGAAAGAGAACTCAGGGTTTCTGGAGTTTTTATTTCTTCAGTAAAACGTGGATCTTGAAGACACAAAAGCGTGTTATCTATACACTCATAAACACTATTTTCTTTTTTGCAATTAATACGTCCACTCGAAGCGATAACTTTTCCCTGATGATAAATCGTCACAAAAACAGCTTCTTTCGAGTTGAGAAATCCAGAAACTTCGGGTGGAATATCACTCAGTGTTGGTACTCTTTTTTCGAGAAGATAGATTTCGAGAGTTTTTCGAACCAGTGTATACATAGAAATTATTTATGAAAATCAGTAAGAGCAGCAGTAGCATCAATTTCGAGTTTTTTTTCTTCATTTTCTATACGAGAAAAAGTAGCTCAGACGACATCAGAACCAGTTTGTACATAAAGGATATAATACAACCAAGAAAGAATAGTAGAAAGAAGTGTAAAGGAAAAATAAGAAACCACACTGAGTCCACAAAGAACAAAAAGTGAACTCACAGAAGCAGAAGAAAAAAGAATAACAGAAAAAGCGATAACAGTCGTAAAAAGCAGTGCAGCAATACTGGTATAGAGACTCAGAATAGAATATCGATACTGGGAAATCATCGAAATAATGAGCTGAAAAGAGAAAATACTCAAGAGAATATGTCCAGAAAAAACCCAAAGTATAAATGAACCTTCTTTTGCAAACCCAGAAATGATAATATAAATTGGTGCAAAAAATATGTACAAGAGTATCGACATGATCACGATCTGTGAAAGTGCCGTGCGTCCACGAAAATATATTTCTGGAAAAATCTTAGAAAGGATCGTGTAGTAGAGGAGATTTCCTATGATCAATGCGAAAAAAGTGATCATCGCAAGCAGGATCGGTGAGGCTCATGATTCGAGAGAAAACTTTCCAAGAGCTAAAAATGAAAACAAAAGAATGATCACTCAGACGATGACTCAGACGATCAATGAAGTGATCAGTGCCATAAAAACGCTGATAGCATCATATTTTGGTGGAGCAAGGATTTCTTCTGGAGTCAGACTATCGATGTTTTCAGGAGAGAGCATACGCACAAAATATAAGAAAAGCACCAACTGAGATAAATATATCTGCAAAGTTCAAAATGGCAAAGTATTTTACCGCGATAAAATCCACCACATATCCATGAAAAATCCGTTCATAGGCATGTGAGATGGCTCAAGCAAAAATAAGAGCATAACCGATATCGAGCAGTTTTGATTTTTTCTTATACTCTGTTTGGATATAGTATCGCCCAAGAAAACCGATAATTACCACCGTTACGATCTGCAAAAAATATCCCTGAAGTGGAAGAGAAAAGGCAACTCAGTTATTGCTTGCAAGCTGGAATCAGAAATATTCTCACAAAATAGGAATATATTTTTCTGTATGACAAAGAGTAAAAATATCGAGAGAGTTATTGAGGATATCGCATATCTTTCAGAAATAAAGATTCTGAAAGAAAAACTTCGAAACAAGATCCAGTCCGATAAGAAATCAAACAGAAAAAATAAGGATATATGTACGCATATTTTATATTGAGGAAGGATTAGTCTCACTTTGAATCCAAGATTCATAAGAAGCATTGGCATCGACGGTCGCAAGTTTTATAATACAAGGAATAGTACTTTTATGAGTTTTTTCTATCGTTGATTTTACTATCTCCCAATTTTCTGATTTTGTTTTATAAATCGTCACATATTCATCCGAGTGTGTTAAAAATCCTTCGTACCAAAACATACTTTCGACCGGAAAATAGTTGGCACACGCAATAAGTCGATTATTCATGAGGTCACTCGTAATGCGAATCGCTTCAGGCTTGGATGGATGTGTGACGTAGATAAGTATGAATGTCATATTTATGAAGAATAAAGTGATTGTTCTTTTTGGAGTCTCTCTTTTTGGATTTGTTTTGTTTCATTCCAGTTTCACCGAGTAGATCCATCGAGATTGAGTCTTTCAGAAAATTTTAGATAACAACGTTCAAAAATACGTGCTTTTTGGATTTTTCACTCCTTTTCGAGTGATTCAAGAAAACAAAGATAGTCCCAAAATACATCTCAGAGTTCATCTTCGAGTTGTATATATTTCTTGTCTTGTATTTCTTTTTTGACTTCATCGAGTTCATCATATATACCATCGAGAAAAGTCTGATTTCCTTTGTAAAAATCTCTGGTATCTTTGGTGATCAAAAACGAGATACGCTTTTCAGAAAGCGTAAGGATATTTTGGAGAGTTTGAAAATCCATACTGTTATAAAAATATTCGGATTGCCTTCTTTTTTCACATTTCTACAAGTGTTCACTCTGAAGATATAGTAACAATTAATTTATCACTAAGTACATTTTCTCAATCAATACGAACAGATCATCATTGTATTGCATTACGCAAATCTCAATAAGTTTTACAAAATCCGATATTCTTTATTAAAGAATGAATAGATATTTGATCATTAGTTAAATCAAGGGCGTGACGAAATTCTTTTACATCTGGTGTTTCTATATCCTCTAGTTTAATA
>CANBWW010000051.1 GCA_947373235.1 Candidatus Altimarinota bacterium
GTCTGTATTTGTTCTTCCATATGTTCCTACTGGATCAGAAAGTGTAAGAGTGATGGTTTTTCCAGAAAATCATCCAATAGCTCCAGAAAGTGATGAAACATCATAAGATATGTATTCACCATTTTCTTCTATTTTATATCCAGTACCAGTTTGTATATCATTTTGTGATGGGTTTGTTGTGAAGGAATTATCATTTAATCCTGCTATAGTTGTAGGTGCTGTTAGTGGTGTATCACTTTTGAGATACATAAGTGGTGCCGTTGTATTGGATCAAATTTTTAATCCTGTGAAATCTACAAAAGTAAGAAGAGTAGTCGGCTGACACTTATTATAGGCTGTTCCCAGAAGGCTGTTCCAGAAGATATTTCCAGTATCACAGAGTGCATTTTTTATAGCTGTACTTGTTCCTTTCGTCGCTACCAGTTCATTGGGTATGTTAACAGTCCTTATTGTATATAGATTTGCTGTTCCTATGTTTGGATTTATACTTGGTGGATTGGTGAGATAGTCGAGATCTTTTTTTGTATTATCCCGTATCCATGGAGTCGTTGTATAGAGATCTACGAGTGTATGAAGTGTAGGATGAAGAGAAGATGGAGTACTGTTATAGCTGATCTTATCTCCAGGATTCATGATCGTTTTTGTTCCGTCATGTGCCGTGATCTGGATAACTCCGGTGAGAGTGTTTGCAGGGATACGACTGTGGACGACTACGACATCGGTTGCAGCAGACGGATTGGTAGTGGTTATTTTCCATTTGCTACTTCCTCATGTATTTGGTGCTACGGTCGCAGTTCATGCAGGTTTATAGATGGCGAGTGACGTACCACGGACTCAGGCGACGACTTCATCAGTTCCGATCGTATATCCTGTACTCGTCGAATTATCTGGTGAGAGGATGCGTCCCCAAACTTGTCCACTTTCGAGGAGGAGAGAGGCGATGGGTTTATTGGGTTCTATACTCGTACTCGAGAGGTCGAGGGAAGCCGTCGTATTTTGGTCGAGCCTGAGGATCGATGTATCCATAAAAGCGATCGTCAGACCACATGCAGGACTTGTTTTTATGATATCACCTTCTTTGAGGGTATCTCCAGTATGAGTGCCCGCACTTGTTCCATCTGTACGATAGACAGTTGCTCCACAGTCTTGGGCTGATATCGTTCCATAACTCAGCAGTCCGTGTTTGTTTCCACACTGTGCTTTTCCTGTTGTATCGAAACCAGTCCACACTTGTGTAGCAGTACAGAGATTATTTTTGAGATATCCAGTTGCAGTGACTCATGAGAGTGTTTGTGTATTGCTCGCTGTTCCATCGCCAGCATAGTTCCCAAGATCCGTTGTTCCGAGGATTTTTCCTATGATCTGTCCGATCGTTCCACTTCCCATAGGAATGCGTGGAAACTCTGCCGTATCAGGGAGATTTTTTGGATTGAGAAATGCTGCGAAAGCGACTCAACCGATCCCGATAACGAGGAGAAGTGGAAGGAGGATTTTTTTCTGCATACAAGAAATTAAGATAAAAGTATAATATCGCTTTCTACTGAGCCGACCAAATCTCCGAGTATTTGGAGTGAGATTTTATATGTACTATTTATATTTTTTATGTATAAAAAAATCTCATAAAAATGAGAGATTAGTGGCACATGATCGTTCCGTCAGTATTTACCCCAGATATACACATAGCACTTCCACAACTTTGTCCGGCGATGACTTTCTGAAATGTGCTTGCTGGATTTCATGAGAGATTCAGTGCATTTTTTACAGTTCCATCACCGTTATACGTACTGATATCAGCGACCCCGACTATATTTGCGAGTATCTGTCCAAAAATTCCTCAACTGCTTGCTGCAAAAGTCATCCCCGTCATCCCTATTCAGAGAGTGATAAAAAAACCAAGAGCAAAGGCAACTCATCGAAAAAATGATTTTTTGAGCGACATATTTGCGAAGATAAAAAAATTATGTTAAACTTCCGTTAGTTTATGAAAAACTGGAAAAATCTCAAACATATTTTTGTTGCCTGGTGAATCCTGATGATTATTATTTTTTGAATAGTCAGAATTTTTGGTTCGGATTTTTTTGTACCGATCACTCATTTTTTCGTTTATCGCGAAGCTTCATTTCAAAACTTTATCTATCGATATCACTGGAATCCATCGAAAGATATCGTGCTTATCAAGATCGATGAGACTTCTCTGAACGCACTTCAGGCGAATGGAAATCTCAAAATGCTCACGATCCCAAAGTCGAAATATATCCAACTCGTTCAGATGCTCGAAGGTGTCTGAGTGAAGGGAATTGCTTTCGATATCGTCTTTCAAAATGCTGATCCCGACGAACAAAAATTCGCAGATGTCCTTTCTCGGTATAAAAATATTGTCCTCGCAGCATCACAAGGATCAGGATCTTGCATCAAAGATAAAGATTCCGAGATACAAACATGCGGATCACTTCCGCGCTCTATTTATGAGAATATTCCATGGTGATGGGTAGATATGGATTCAAATAATGATCGTAGATTTTTTGTATCCAGCCTTTCAGGAACGACGTATGGAAGTGATAAAAAAATATTTACCCTTCCACTCGCACTTTTTTCACTCTGAAATCCTGGATATGCAGATAGATTTCAAAATGATGAAGTCTACTTAGCATCGTTTTTTTGATGAGCCCATACCTATCCCGAGTTTTCTTTTGTAAATGCACTCGATGCTTCGAGCGCTGATTTTGAATCGATGTTTCGAGGAAAATACGTCTTTATCGGAGAGTCTGGAACCTTGATTCATGATTCTGAGACTTCGCCAGTAAGCTGAGATTTGATGGACGGAGTTGATACTCATGCACATCTTCTCGATGGTTTTCTCCAAAATCGTCTTCTAAAACCAGTTAATCCAGTATTATATTATATTATAATTGCTTTCCTGGGATTACTTTCCATCATTGCATATTTGCTGCTTCCGAATATCACGAGTCCGCTGCTTGCGATTTTTCTCACATTTTTTGTGATCTGGATTTCTCGCTATCTCTATTTCCATGCTGCGATCGTGATCGATATTTTTCCACTTTTTTGTGTGACTGGATTCCTCGCTTTTCCAGTGACTTTTATCTACCGATTTTTCGTGATCGATGGAGAAAAACGAAAGCTGACTTCTGCTTTTTCTCACTATATTGATCCTACTCTCGTGAAACAGATAGCTGACAATGCAAAAGATATCTATCTCGGTGGTGAGTCACGCGAACTGACAGTACTTTTTTCAGATATTGCAGGTTTTACGACGATCTCAGAAAAACTGGATCCGAAAGATCTCTTTTCCCTCATGTCGAGTTATCTCTCTCGGATGACAGATATCCTCATAAAAAACGGATGAACCCTCGATAAATATATCGGTGATGCGGTGATGGGATTTTTCTGAGCGCCGATATCAGAAATCGATCATGCTCTGAGATCATGTCGTACGGCTCTTGCCATGCGAGCGACTCTTCCAGAGTTCAACACTGAAATAGTTTCTCATGGTCTCGCTCCGATCGACTTTCGTATCGGGATCGCGAGTGGGGAAGTCCTCGTCGGAAATATCGGTTCGCATGATCGATTTAATTATACGGTTCTCGGAGATACGGTGAATCTTGCCTCTCGTCTGGAAGCGACTTCGAAAGAATACGGTACACATATTCTCGTGGCTGAGCCGACGTATCTTTTCGTGAAAGATGATTTCTTTTTTCGAAAACTTGACTGTATCGCTGTGAAGTGAAAAACTCTTTGAGTAAGTATTTATGAGCTTATTGCAGATATTCGCGATGTATCATTTGATCGAAAAAAATACGAAGTTTATGAAACTGCATTGGCTCTGTATTTCTCAGAAAAATACCTCGAAGCAGGAAAACTCTGGGAATCCAATATGTCCGACGATGCTCCTTCCGAGATCATGGCAAAACGATGTGTAGAGATACTGAAGTGAAATGTCATAGTCGAAGGTTGAGTCTTTCATATGACCCATAAATAAATCATAATATGAAAATAAATAATCTATCTGAGTATAGAAATCCTGAACAGGAAGTATTGAGAAGTTGTTCTCTTTCATACGTATCTGAAAAAGTCGAGAAGATATTATTATTTAGTCAAAAAAACGAATGATATGAGCATACGTGTGATAGCCTACACAATATTATTTCCAATCTCTATAGAAATGACCAAGAAAAAATAATTTGATTGATTATACAAAGTGGTTATATAGATAGTGCTTTGTATGTTGTCGAAGCATTTATGTATGGTTCACGATTTTCGAACAAAGATATATTATTGTGATTAGCGGATATGCAAAGTGTATACTCTGATAAAATCATATACGATTATCTTTTGTTATCTGCCAATCCTTTGGAATTAATTGATGATCTGAATTTTCTCTGATTTTTTGATCTAATTCGATTTATTTTTCAAGCACACCCATGAATGAAGAAATTGGATGATACAAAGAGTCATAATATGTTCGATGCTTACAGAAAAAATACATACAATCTAAAGACTACTTTTTTAGCTGGAAAGGATTGGAAAAAGATTTTCTCTGAGATTTTTATAGATCCAGAAACAGCACTCGCAAAGTTCGAAAGTTTTTTTCAGGCAACCCAATATGATGAAAATCAAACGCAGTTAAATTATGTAGACACCTATCAGCGGAAATATGCCCGAACGTGATTTGATATTCTTCAAAAAGAAGATATGCGACCAAGTGTATATGAAGAAGTACGGATAAAAAAATTTCATAAAATGCTTCATACGATAGATTCCATAGAGAGTAAATCATGAAGAATTTTGCATCTTGATTTTCATTCATGTTCCCATGGTTCAAGAAGTGTTGTTTTAGATACTGCATGAAGAGTGCCTTTAGGTGAGTATGGAAATGATATTGTTTGTAACAATAAAGACGCTTTTATGGATGCGATTTGGGAAGTATTTCGCCAATATGAGAAATTTGTGTCAAAATGGGGATCTCCCTATACACTTCTGTTAGTGAGACAAAAGTGAGAAAAAAATACACAGCCACCAGCTGCAAATGATGAGAGTTATACTATAGCAGCCTAATAATTCCTTTGACTTTCCTTCCTCTTCGTCTATCATTTTTCCACCACTTTGGTGGATTTTTAATATTTCAAATATGTCCACAGATATTCGATCACTTCTCTGAGATGAGAAAGAAATGCTCCTGGATACCTATATTCCAAAAATTCCAAAAAGTCTTCTCACACTTCCTGGAGCTGATTTTATCGATCGGACATTTCTCTATTCTGATCGGAGTCCACAAGTTCTGAAGTCGCTTCGGAATATTTATAGTCATGGTCGTCTCGCTGGAACGGGATATCTTTCTATCCTTCCAGTGGATCAGGGGATCGAGCACACAGCCAATGCTTCCTTTACTCCGAATCCTGAATATTTTGATCCAGAAAATATTATCAAGCTCGCGATCGACGGTGGGTGTAATGCTGTCGCAACGACATTTGGTGCTTTTGCGAGCGTTTCGAGAAAGTATGTCGGAAAGATCCCGTTTATCGTAAAAATCAACCATAATGAACAGATGCAGTATCCAAATATTCCTCATCAGATCATGTTTTGAAGTGTCGAAGAGGCGTGGAGGCTTGGAGCGACGGCGGTCGGTGCGACGGTGTATTTTGGCTCTCCACTTTCTCGTGATGAGATTAGTGAGATTGCTCGTGCATTCGAAAGGGCGCATGAGCTCGGTATGGCAACCGTTCTCTGGTGTTATCTCAGAAATGACGGATTCAAAAAAGATGGTGTAAACTATGAAACGGCGACGGATCTGGTTTCTCAGGCAAACCACCTCGGAGTCACGATCAAAGCAGATATTATAAAGCAAAAAATGTCAGAAACCAATAATGGATTTGCGAATATCGGTTTCTGAAAAGAGTGAAAAGATGTCTTCGAAAAACATATCGGAAATCATCCGATCGATATGACTCGCTACCAAGTCCTGAACTGTTATGCAGGAAAAATAGGGCTGATAAATTCTGGAGGTGAATCAAAGTGAGAAGGTGATCTGGCTCAGGCGGTTCGAACGGCTGTGATCAATAAGCGAGCATGAGGACATGGATTAATCAGTGGACGCAAGGCATTTCAGAAATCTCGTGAAGAATGAGTCAAACTCCTCCATGCTATCCAGGATGTCTACCTCGATGAATCTATAACTATTGCTTAGTATGAACCTACTGATTTTGGATTATGACAACACTCTTGCGGATGTCTATGGTGAATATGGTGAATGATATATTTTTCGCAATAAGACTCTCAGTGATAGAGAGAAAGCCACAGAAATATATGAAAAATATCGTCGTGGTTCCGATACGATCGTGATGTTTGATAAACTTCTTGAAGTATATGAGATCGATGATGCGCACATATTTTTCCAGAAAAATGGTATGGGAAAGCAACTTTTTTCAGATACGATCACTTGGCTCGAGGATCTCAGAAAGCATAAAGATGCTTTAGAAGTGGTGATCCTGACAACGTGAGATCAGAAACTTCAGGAAATCAAGATTGATCTCACAGGACTCAGAAGTCTGGTCGACGAAGTCGTGATCACTCGAAATCGAGATAAAACCGAAGAAATAAAAAAACTCATAAAAAAATATTCTCCTGAAAAGACCATTTTTCTGGATGATCGTATCCATATGACGCCTGCGGATTTCGATACACCTATACATATCATAGAAATGGATCGAAAGTGAGAAAAGTTATGAGCAGGTGTCGTTCATGATCTCTCTGAAATTCCACTTGCTCTTTTGGTTTCTAAATAGGAAATTTTATCTTCCAGTTATATCTTCCAAGAATTTTTCTGCATTTTTCCAGAGTTTTGTTTC
>CANBWW010000052.1 GCA_947373235.1 Candidatus Altimarinota bacterium
TGTCAGGGGCCTCATGTGATCCATACGAACGATATTCCAGAAGACAGCTTCAAACTCGATAAGATCGCGGGTGCTTACTGGCGTGGAGATGCGAAAAACCGCCAACTCACTCGTATCTATGGTCTTGGATTCGATACAAAAACAGAGCTTGATGCCTACCAGATGATGATGGAAGAAGCGAAAAAACGAGATCATCGTATCCTCGGACGCAAACTCAAGCTCTTTACGGTTTCCGATATGGTTGGTTCTGGACTTCCACTCATCCAACCAAATGGGATGATCATCCGTGAAGCGATCAAGGACTATCTCTGGACACTCCATAGTGATAAGTGATATCTCCGAGTCTGTACTCCGCATCTCGCGAAAGAGGAACTCTATCAGACATCGGGTCATGCAGGAAAGTATCTCGAAGATATGTTCTCAGTGTACGGAGGAACTTCGAAGGAAAATTTCTTCTTGAAGCCGATGAACTGTCCTCATCATATGCAGCTTTTTGCTGATAATCAGTTCTCATACCGAGATATGCCGATCCGCTATTTTGAACCTGCGACCGTGTATCGGGATGAGAAAACAGGACAACTTTCTGGACTCACTCGTGTTCGCTCGATCACTCAGGATGATGGACACCTTTTCTGTCGCGTGGCACAGATAAAAGAAGAAGTTTCTGTGATCGTCGATGTGATCAAAGAGTTTTATACCACTTTTGGTCTGATGGATGGATACTGGGTTTCACTTTCAGTGCGTGACCCAGCAACTCCAGAAAAATATCTCGGAGAAAATAACGTCTGGGAAATCGCTGAATCCTCTCTGGAAGAAGCAGCTATCGCGAATAATCTCAACTACCGTCGTATGGAGTGAGAAGCAGCTTTCTATGGACCAAAACTCGACTTCATGTTCAAGGATGCGATCGGACGTGAGTGGCAACTCGCGACGATCCAGTGTGACTTCAATCAACCAGAAAGATTTGATCTTTCATTTACGAATGAGAAATGAGAACAGGAACGTCCAGTGGTAATCCATCGTGCGATCTCAGGAAGTCTCGAGCGGTTTATGGGAATCATGATCGAACACTTCGCTGGTGTCTTCCCTCTTTGGCTCGCTCCAGAACAAGTGCGTATTATCCCTGTTGGTGAAGCATTTTTTCCATATGCAGATGAAGTCTTCCAAACTCTGAAAAAATCGGGACTCCGCGTCAAACTCGATGACTCGACGGACTCTCTCGGAAAAAAGATCAGAAATGCGGAGACTGATCATACGAATTATATCCTCGTCGTCGGTGAACAAGAAGAAAATAATGGAACCCTCGCTGTTCGAAACTATAAGACGAAGTGACAAAGCGTCGAAAAAGTGGAAGAATTCGTGACTCGTATTTCAGAAGAAATCAATAAAAAATCCCTCTAAGAGGGATTTTTTAAATCTATATTCTCATTCGTCAATTCCCTTTCCATTGCTGATAACTATTTCTTCCCTATAATCAGAGAGTTTACCTCTTTATTTTTTCTCTATGGATTTCTTTTCTCTCATGTTTGCGCCATTTGCTCACTGTGGCATCCTCATCGGTGGAACTGCATTTTTCTTCCTCCTTGGTTGGTTTTGGTATAATCCGATGACTCCGATCGGGAAAAAGTGGATGAGTTATTTTCCAGAGATGAAGAACAATAAGATGCCAAAAGCAAGTGATTTTGCTCTTATGCTCGTTCTTCAGCTTTTTATGTGATTTATCATGACACATACGGTAGTGGCATTTTGGATTTTTGTCACAGAAAATGGTCTTTCGAATACCGTTGCGACGCTTTTCGTTGTGAAGATGTTTATGGGATTTGTCTTTATAAAAGATCTGGGGCATTGGTTTTTCGAAAAAAGACCATTTCTTCTTCTTTTGATCAGTCTTTTTTACTATCTTATCGGGGTTCTTGCTGTCTGCTGACTTTGTACATATTTTCTCTAGTTTTCGTCTGATTTCCCCTTGCAAAAGGGGATTTTTTTTATACTCTCTTTTTATCAGTTTTGGTTTTTATTCTCTTTTTTTGTGGTCAAAAATTTCTTCTCTTTCCTTGCAAAATTCCTTGCCTTTTTCTTTGCTTGACTCACCTTTGCGATTATTATTATTTCTTTTGTAAAACCAGATTGGATTACGGGTGCGATCAAGTGGATTGGTAATCTCATCCATCTGATTGGGAATTGGAATTATCTCGTTGCATTTCTTTCGGCATGTGCTGAGTCTTTGCCGATTATCGGAACCGCGGTTCCTGGTATGAATGTGATGATCCTCGTCGGAGGGTTTTGGTGAAAGGAACATTTTGTATGGACGATCCTTCTCGCGGTTCTCGGAGCGATGATCGGAAACTATATCGGTTACTGGATCGGGAAATACTATGGAAAAGAGCTTATCGCAAAATATGGCGATTGGTTTGGTATAGGTACTACCGAAGCAAAAATACTCGAACGACAGATTAAGAAAAATGGATTTTGGTATATCATTCTCGGGAAGTTTCATAATCTGACTCGATCGTTTGTTCCATTTATTGCCTGAGGTTCTGGTATGGCTGAGAAAAATTTCTGGCTTTATAATATGATCGGATCGTGTCTCTGGGCTGTGAGCGTGAACCTTCTGGGTATATTTTTTATCGGAAATTATGAAGCGATCCTTGATAATATCGGGAAAATCATGCTCTGAGTTCTTGTAGTTTTTCTCTGATATATGTACTTTTTCCAGAGGGAAAAACTCACTGCTTATATGCGCGAAAAACAAGCCGAAATCGAAGCAAAACAAAAACGATAGTTTTTTTCTTTTTATATATGTCCTTTCTTCTTCAGACTTTCATTATATTCATAGTTTCTTTTCTCGTCTCTCCATTTTTATTAAAAGGGATTGTGTTTTTATTCCGAAAATGGGGATTTCTCGATCGTCCGCACCTTTATAAAACAGAAAAATGAAGACCTGCTGCACCCTATGGTGTTGGGATTATTCTTATGATCATGCTTTTGGTTTTTGTTCCATTTTTCTATTTGTATTTTGATTTTTCAGAGATTCTCGAGAGGAGGTTTCATATTGTCTTGATTCTTGGAGTTATCTTGGCGAGTGTAAGTTTTCTTGATGATATGGACACAATTTGAAAATCTCCCATCAAAATTCCACCTCTTTTCCGGCTTTTGATGCAGATATGCATAGGACTCATTATCGGTCTCACGAGTATAAAAATCAGTTATGTTTCTGATCTTTTCGGTTGAGTGGTAAATCTAACCGATTATTTTATATCATTTCCATTTGAAGGAAGAGTACTTACATTTTACTATATTCCGATTTTGTTGACGATATTTTGGTATGCACTTGTATTTAATTCGGTAAATTTTTCTGATGGAGTTCCTGGTTTGACTGGAGGTTATGCACTGATATCATTTCTCATACTTGCATGACTCGCGATCAAACTACTTCTCACCGATACCAGCATCGCTGCTCTAGAAAATAGTCGATTTCTCCTGATGATCCTCGCTGTTGTCATTCCTACGACTTTCTGGTTGACTCGTGCTGATATATCGAGAAAAGTGATTATGTGAGATTCTGGTACAATCATGCTCGCATTTCTGATCGCGACCCTTGCGATCATTGCTGGAGGAAAAATAGCGACTGCGATGGCGGTTCTCGGCGTGTATCTCATCGATCTGATCTATGTGGTGACGGTGCGTATTCTTCAGGGAAAAAATCCTCTCAAATGAGAACAGTCGACACATCTGCATTTTCGTCTTATGGAAATAGGATTTTCTCAAAAGCAGATTCGACTTACGATCTATTTTCTCACTGCTTTTTTCGGTATCACCGCTATATTTCTGGATACAAAGGGAAAAATATTTCTCTTTATCGTTATATGATTTGTCACTGTTTTCTTGACTCAGATTCTTACCATCGTGAAGAAAAAATAGATACTATCAAAAAATAAATCCCTCAATTGAGGGATTTATTTTTATTCATAGCGTTCGCTGATTTTTTTCCAGTTGACGACTTTCCAGAAGTTTTCCATGTATTTTGCACGAGCATTTCGGTAGTCGATATAGTAGGCATGTTCCCATACATCGCAGGTGAGGAGTGGGAGATCCTCAGTCGTGAGTGGAGTGAGCGCATTCGAAGTGTTGATAATATCGAGTGAACCATCCGTTTTTTTCACGAGCCAGGTCCATCCTGATCCGAAGTTCGCGAGTGCTTTTATCGTGAATTCCGCCATAAATGTATCCATATTTCCCCATCTTTTATCGATGGCTTCATAGAGTTCTTTCGATGGTATATGGTTCGCATGAGGGCCAAGAGAATCGAAATAAAATGTATGATTCCAGATTTGAGCAGCGTTATTGAAAACGGGTCCGAGTGGTGCCTTCCCTATAATTTCTTCGAGAGAAAGATTTTCATATTCGCTGGCTGGAACGAGTTTATTGAGATTATCTACATAGGTTTGGTGATGTTTTCCAGAGTGAAACTGTATCGTTTCTTGAGAAATATATGGTTCCAGTGCATCGTTTGCATATGGAAGTGGAGGAAGTGTGAACATATTTTGTGATTATAAATTATATCGTACTCAAAAAGTATATCGATCTTCCTAAAAAGGCAAGAAAACTCATATACTGCGATTATAGACAAAAATTAAAAAAAAGTTTTGACAATGAATAATATAAAAATATATTCATATGGTCACTTCAGAAATGGTTCTGTGGGTGACATCAAAATCCCAAGGAGGGAAGAAACATGCGTCTACGTAATACTCGCCGCTATCCAATTTCTCATCGTACCCGCGTTCAAGTGATTCCAATCAAACCTGTTCAACAGATTCCAGTTGATTCACGACCGCGCCAACGTATGGTTTTTGATGATTTTTGTAAAAAACTCATCAAAAACGGAGAACTCGGATACGTTGCTTTATCCAAGATACTGCAGCATGCTTACTTCAATGTAAAGCGTCTGAGTCACTTTCTTTACAAAAGAAAAAACGAAAAAGATGAGCCAATTTCAACTGCTCTTTGCCCAGATGCTCACGCACTTTGGACAATTAAGAAAAAATCTGCTCTTGCTGCCTAATTCCTTCCTTTCCTATTAAATTAGGAAAATATTAAAGACCAACCAAGTGTTGGTCTTTTTTTATAAAATAAATAAAACTTTTGACAATATATAGAAATTTCTATATATTGTCAAAGTCACTTCAGAAATGGTTTCTGTGAGTGACAAATAATCCAATCCAGTCTAGTCTAGTAAGGAGTAATTAAGATGGATACTCATAATAATGATGTTGAGGTAATTCCTGTTGTAATTTCACGTGCTGAACGTCGTCACTACAGTGAAGCGGCGAAAGCTCGTAAGCCCCATGCTCAATCTGCAAAGGCTTGTTGGCTGAAGCGTACACTACGTCAAGTCAAGAAGTTGAGTTCATCTCAGCAGCCTGGCAAAGGAAAGAAGCTTCTGCATGAAGCAGGACTTCATCACCTCTCTAATCAATGCTCCTAGTCTCTAGATTGTGTTGATCTAAAAGACCAACTTCGTGTTGGTTTTTTTTCGTATTCTTGCCCTCTATGCATTTTTCGATATACTTTTTTCATGCAACTTACGAAGACTTTACTTCATACCACGGACACGTATATAAAAAAACTCAAAGATGCTGGCGTCGAGACGGTTTCAGATTTTTTATCGATTTTCCCACGCGATCATGAGGATAAGAGTGATGTGATCACACGATTTGCCCTTGTTGATATCCGTGAGAAGCAAGCGATCGAGTGTCGTATCGAGCTCCTTACCAGTGAGATGACACGGAATAAGAAGCTCCTGATAAAAGCGGTGATCGAAGATACTGATGGCTCGTATGCAGAAGCTGTGTGGTTCAATCAGCGACAAATCCTTTCGAAATTTTCACAAGGACAAAAAGTACTTCTCTATGGAAAGCCGAAATATGAATATGGTCGTCTGACTTTCCCTTCTCCCGATATGGAACATATTTCTCCAAAACGCCAAGAAATCGTACCTGTCTATTCCGATGTGAACTATATTCCTGGAAGTTGGATCCGTGAAAAAATGCAATTTCTCAGATCATATATTCCAGATCTTGATATCCTCGATCCTCTGCCGAAAGAGATTCGTAGTAAAAAAGCGATGCGAAACTATAGTGAGAGTGTTCGCGCACTTCACTTTCCCACTTCCCTGTCTGATTTCGAACAAGCAAAATCAGAAATCGGTTATGCAGAACTTTTCTCATTTCAACGTATTGGAGTCGAGAAAAAATATGATCTCCGAAATGAAAGTCTCGGATTTGCTCCCGTACTTCCTCTCGATATCGAGCTGATAAAAGAGCTCATTACTGAGCTTCCCTTTCCTCTTACGAATAAGCAAAAGATCGTTCTTTTTCAAATCTTGAAAGATATGTGAGAACCTCATGCGATGGCACGACTTCTTCAGGGGGATGTAGGAACTGGAAAGACGGTGGTGGCACTTTTAGCAGCGATCCATGCATTTCTAGTATATAGAAAAAAAAACCCTGAAAATGATCTTCAGATCGCGATCATGGCGCCAACAGAAATATTGGCACGTCAGCATTTTATGGGAAATGAACCTTGGCTTATGAAACTCGGTATCCGTGCGGATCTGCTCGTCGGTTCTCTCACTCCTCGTATGAAGGAAGATGCTCGTGAACGACTTATGAGAGGACAGACGGATATTATTTTCGGAACGCATGCCTTGATACAAGACTCAGTTCGATTTCATCATCTTTGATTTGTCGTCGTTGATGAACAACATCGATTCTGAGTTGAACAGAGAAAAGCTCTCGAAGAATACTGTT
>CANBWW010000053.1 GCA_947373235.1 Candidatus Altimarinota bacterium
GTTTTCATCCCTTCTTCGACATTTTTTATAAACTCGTATTCTTCTTCGTACGTCGGTAAAAACCGACTGACAAAGAGATTTTTATTCGCCTTACAAAACTCTCTCTGTACTTCATGTATATCCGCTCTTCCATCCACAGAAAAAGGAACGATGATACATCGCTCTGTTTCTATTTTTTCTGATAAAAGATCGAGATATGGGTTTTTTAGGAAAGAAAGTGTCATATTTTAATAATCTTCAGAATATAGTTTTTCATTATGTTGGTGAGATTTTTGGTCAAGCCAGTATGAAATTCTTTTTTGCCAATTATAAAATCATAAAGTCTCAGTTTTTTTATAAAAAATCTCTAATTCATCAATAAAAATTCCCAAAGTGATACCTCAAACGAGATCTTGGATTCCTCTTTGAAGCAGGAAAGACTCTGCATCTTGCTCTAAAAATTCTCTTCATTCCTTTTTCTTAATGGATGATAAAGAAGAATATCAAAAATATTGTCGGACCTTATCAATTTTCTCTTTTTCTGTAAGATCATCAAACATTTGCTCGTAAATTTCAAGCTGATTTTTTATAAATCCGTTTTCCATAATAAAGAGAATTATAATACTTCCTTTCCGCCCATATATGGACGAAGTACTTCTGGGATCGTCACGGTCATATCTTCATTTTGGTAGTTTTCCATGATCGCGATAAGGCATCGAGAAAAAGCAATCACCGTACCGTTCAATGTGTGAACATAGTCGAGATTTCCATCTTCTTTTCGATAACGGATTCCCAGACGACGTGACTGAAATGACCCAACATTTGAACAGCTCGTCACTTCACGATACTGATTTTGCGCAGGCATCCAGGCTTCGAGATCGTATTTTTTCATCGCTGGATTTCCGAGATCTCCACTACACACGTTCAACTTATTATACGGAATTCCGAGAGAAGACCAGATCGACTCTTCGAGTGCAACCATCTCATCATGTACTTTCTGAGAATCTTCAGGCTTCGAGAAGCACACCATCTCGATCTTATCGAACTGATGCCCACGAAGGATACCTTTCATATCTTTTCCATACGTGCCCGCTTCTCGCCTAAAACACGTCGAATAACCGAGATATTTGATAGTATTCTCTACATCGATGATCTCACCACTATGATAACTCGTCACTGGAACTTCGGAAGTACCGATCAGAAAAAGATCATCTTCCGTAGGATTCACTTCATAGATCTGAGAACGATCCGCAGGGAAAAATCCCGTTCCATACATGGCTGGTTCACGCACCAAGTATGGCGGGATCATCGGAACGAATCATTTTTTTACCATCTCATTCATCACATAGCCTATGATCGCAAACTGGAGAAGGACAAGATCTCCTTTCAGATACCAGAATCTCGCACCACTCACCTCTGCACCTTTTTCGATATCGATCCAACCGCGTGCTTCACCGATCTCATAGTGTGCCTTCGGAGGAAATGAGAAAACTCTCGGAATTCCCACCGTTTTTTCGATCACATTTCCACTTTCATCTGCGCCGATCGCAGTTGTCGGATCGAGGAAATTCGGAAGACTCGCGAGTCCGAGCTTATACGCTTCATCCGTTTCGGAAAGAGTCGTTTCGATACTTTTTATACGATCTCCCACCGCCTTCATTTCGGTGATTTTTGACTGCTTTTCACTGGCATCAGAAAGAGTCGGGATTTCTTTCGAAACACGATTGCGCTCTGCTTGCAGTACTTCCAGTTCTTGTTGGATCTGGAGTCGATCGGTATCGAGTTTGATGACGGCTTCTAGATCGATTTTGAGATTTCGTTTTGCGATACTTTCACGGATCAATTCAGGATTATTGCGAAGGATTTTTATATCGATCATAAAGAAATATTAGAAATATGCGCTCAGTATAGAAAAAGAGAATATTTTTTCAATTCTTTTCATAGAAATGAACCAAATTTTGCATTTTGTAAATCTATATGTTAGAGTGATACATATAAAAAATATATGAATTTCCATATTTTCAAAAAACATCCGACGCTTCGTGACCTCTGGAGAAGTCGTGTAGAAGCTTTTTGTATCGGTGCAGCGATCATCCTTTTTTGGCGTGGAGTCTGGAATCTCGCCGATAAATATCTCTTTCCAGATCATGCGACACTTTCTGCTTTTGCATCACTTTTGATCGGACTCGGGATCCTGATGCTTTCGAAAAACTTCGTCAATCAGTTTATCGATGATGCGGTAGAAGAAGCGGAAGAATTTGAATAAAAAATTGAGTAAGGAATTGAGTTCAGAAAATAAATCCAAAATTTGAATTTACCCCGACATAACAACTGCTATTGATCAAGATATGATAAGTAGTAAAGTGAATGAGACAAGTTGTAAATACATTTCAAAAATAATCATCCAATAAATAAAAATCCTTCAATACACGAAGGATTTTTTCTTTGTCATTTCTTTCCTTTTCCATACAATAGAGAGCAATAATCCACATAAAAATGTCTCTCTACACCAAGTATCGACCGCGTGACTGGGATTCAGTTATCGGACAAGGTTATATCACTACTATCCTGAAAAATAGTCTCATAAGTGGCAGAATCAATCATGCTTATCTTTTTCATGGATCTCGTGGAACAGGAAAGACGACAAGTGCTCGTATCCTCGCGAAGTGAGTGAATTGTCTCGATCTCCAGGATGGCAATCCCTGTCACGTCTGTATCCATTGCCAATCTTTCGATAACGGCACCATGCTCGACATCATCGAAATAGATGCAGCGAGCAATACAGGTGTGGAAAATATCCGTGATCTGATAGAAAAGTCCAGATTTGAACCGAATCAGTGAAAATATAAAATCTATATAATCGATGAAGTTCATATGCTTTCGACAGGCGCATTTAACGCACTTCTCAAAACCCTCGAGGAACCACCAGAACATGTGAAATTTATACTCGCTACTACAGAAACTGAGAAAGTTCCAGAGACGATCCGATCGAGGACACTCAGGTTTGATTTTCGAAAAATCGGAGTCGAAGATATCATCTCACGACTGGAGTTTGTCTGCAAAACAGAAAGTATTTCTAGTGAATTCGAAGCACTCCAGATCATCGCAAAATCCGCTCGTGGATGACTCCGAGATGCACTCACACTGCTGGAGCAAAACGTGATCGACTCAGAAATCCGTACGGAACATGTCAGATATACTCTTGCTCTCATCGAGGAAACTCTGATAGATACGATTATCGAAAGACTCCTCGAAAAAAATACTGAAGCAATACTCACGATTATCGAAAGACTGAGAGAACAGCATGTACAGTCACGTTCTTTTTTTGAACAGCTCCTCTACCGACTTCGTGATCTTATGATCGAACATATCGGAGATAATCATTTTTTTGCATACGAATCGATTTTTACAGAAATAGAATCAGCATATGCCAAAGTTCGAAGTATTCCAGATGGAATGATGCTTATCGAGATTACTCTGCTTATCATCGCAAAAGGGAGAAATTCTGAAATCCTTGAGGAAAAGAAAAAAGTAGAATCACCGATTTCATCACCGAAAGTCGATCCACCAAAAGCGGAAACCCCAAAACATACAAAACCAGAATCTCAAATAGAAACACAAGAAGTGAAAAATGAGGAAGTTTCTCTAGAAAAAGTAGAGACTCCGAAAACAGAATCAAAACCACTCGAGAAAGCTGAATGAATTAACCAAAAAACCAATTTTTCTTTTCCAACCCTTCTCAATACCCTCAAAGAAACCACCTCAGGACTCGCGACCGATCTGAAGATGACACGATTTAAAGTGGACGGAGAGAAACTCATCCTCACATTTTCAAAGAAGTGGAACTTCGATCGAGTCAATACTCCGAAGATAAAAAACACTATTGCTGATACTCTTTGAACTCTTTTTGGTGGTTCGTGGTGAGTAAATTGTCTCCTCGAAGAAGGTGGATCGAGTCTCGGTCGAGTTGCAGATGATATTTTCTAAAACATTTTTATGACTCCTTTTCGTGCTTTTTTCTCATTTCTTTCGTCCGCTACTTTTCTGAAAAAATTTGTAGCCTATAGTCTTCTCGTAGCAATCGGATATGTTTTATCGGATTTTCTCGTCCTCTTTTTCATGACTTTTTTGTTCGCGTATCTTTTCCTCGAAACAGGAACGTATCTCGCACATAAAATCCACGACTGGGGAATTGCTGGAAAATCGGATCGGGCACATAGAATTGCCAGAAAATATGCAACAACGAATATAGTCGTCACATTTCTCTACATTTTTTTCGTGGGAATCGTGATTTTTATATTTGTAAATATCCTTCCACAAATCGGAGATGAGATAAAATGGTTTTTGAAAGATGCCCCACGGATAGCGACACAATGACAAGATTTTATCAAAAAAATCGAAGAGAGCACATCGATCGATCTTGGGATCAACGATATGTTGAGTCAAGTTCTCAGCTCTCAAAATCTCGAAAACATCGGACAAAAAGCCTTTGAATATATAAAAAATGCAGGGATATTTTTTACAAAATTTCTGATTGCTCTTATACTTTCATATATTTTTATCATCGATCGACTCAGAGTGGAAAAATTTCTGAGCCAGATCCGAAATGGAAATTTCCGATTTCTCTATGAAGAGTGGTCGATCATTGCGAAAAAAATGGGTGCTGGTTTTGGAATCATTTTTAAGGCGCAGTCGATTATAGCCGTTGTTAATGCGGTAATGACCTCGATTGGACTGATTATAATCAGTCTAATACAATGAGGACACATGTTTCCATTTATGTTTACACTTTCTTTGATTGTTTTTATATGTGGATTTATTCCCGTTTTTGGAACATTTTTATCAGGAATTCCCATTATTATTATCGGGTATGGTTATGGCGCTTCACACGGTGAAAGTATGACCGTTGTACTCGCTTGTGCCATCATGATCGGACTTGTACATATCGTCGAAGCCTATTATCTCAATCCGAAAATCGTCTCGTCATACGTACATTTTCCGATTTTTATCACCTTTCTGATACTTCTTATTTCAGAACATCTTTTTGGATTGGTTTGACTTCTGATCGGAGTTCCAGTGTTTTCGATTTTTATGAGTATCATAGAAGATATCGACCACGCCATCGATTATTCGAAAAAACATCCACGTAAACCACAAACCCATACTTCATAATACTATGGACCAAAATACACTCTCAAAAATCAAAAATTATATCGAGAAAAATAGTATTCTCCCAAAAATTATCGTTATCTATGGACCAACTGCATGCGGAAAGACTTCACTTTCGATAGAAGTTGCGAAGTTCCTAGAAACAGAAATTATCTCTGCGGATTCGAGACAGATCTACCAAGATATGGATATCGGAACAGGGAAAGTGACAGAGGAAGAAATGCAAGGAGTCCCGCATCATATGCTCGATATTATTTCTCCACTGGAGATTTTTTCGATGGCAGAATATGAAAAACAAGCACTTCCAAGTATCGAAAACCTCATAAATAGATGAAAAATCCCAGTTCTTTGTGGTGGAACGGGACTCTATATCGATGCGATTCTCTACAAGATGGCACGTCCAGACTCAGAGCCTGATTGGAAATATAGAGAAGAACTCGAAAATATCCGCCTGGAAAAAGGAAATCAGTTTCTCTGGAATATGCTTTTTTCGGTTGATCCTGAGTATGCAAAAGAACTCGAAGTAAATAATTTCCGTTATGTAATGCGTGGACTCGAAGTTTTCCGTGAAACAGGAATCTCAAAACGAGATTCGAAAGACACGAAAATCCTTCGATTTGATCCCCTTTTCATCACTCCATACAGTGATGAAAATCGTGAAAATCTCTACAGAAATATAAATACCCGAGTTCGTTCTATGTTCGATATGGGACTCGAGAATGAAATCTTGAAAATCGCCGAAAAATATGGATGGAACTGTCCTGGGCTCACCACGATCGGATATAAAGAAGTGGTGGATTCTCTGCAAGGGAAAATCAGTAAAGATCGAGCAATAGAGCTTATTCAGCAACATTCTCGGAACTATGCAAAAAGACAGATTACTTGGAATAAAAAATATATATAATTGAAGTCAATATTCTTTCTTTTGACAAAAAGAGGTATTTTTTGCTTAATATAAGTAATTTTTTATGGTTTCCTCTCACATTGCTCTGTGAATTTGGTCACTTCACAGAGTTAGAAAAATCTGAAAATCATAAAAAAGAAATTTTATCCTCTATACATTTCCCATATGATACACACAAAAAAGTATGCTGCAGAAGCTTTTGGCACAATGGCTCTCGTTCTTCTTGGTTGTGGAGCTGCGGTTCTCAGTGGGCTCGATGTTGGCTGGCTCGGAATATCATTAGCATTTGGTTTAGCAGTTGTAGCGATGGCCTATACGATCGGTAATATATCTGGTTGCCATATAAATCCTGCTATTAGTTTTGGTGCATGGATCGCTGGTCGGATAAAAGGAGGTGAGATGATTGGATATTGGATCGC
>CANBWW010000054.1 GCA_947373235.1 Candidatus Altimarinota bacterium
GACACACCTGTTCAAATACAAATTGGCAATACAATTATCGTTATATTCTCTCACAATATAACGTAGTTGATATTCCATAATTCATAAATCGAATCTCGCAGAAATAATGATTCGATCCATATAAATATTAACTCCCATCTGATTCAAAAGATCTGGATGTGAGTAAAACCAAAAAACACCCTCACAAGGGGTGTTTTTTTATTTTATATTTATCTTTGATTTGCATCTTGTGCATTATGTGCTTTTTCGAAGAGTTGAGAAATATTCGAAAGATAGAGATCAAGATTGCTTCTAAGTGTGAGATAATCATCCGTGATCATCACGAGAAGGATATGCACTGAATAAGTTCTTTGCATTTCTCTATATGCCATAAGGGCTTTTGGAAGAGTATTTTCAGCACGGGCGATTTCATTTTGAAGACTATTCTGACGACTGGTCATATCTTGGAGAACCGATTCAGAAGTTGCATAGGGTCATTGCTTGATTCCGAGAATTTTCTGATCTACATTGGTCGAATTTGTATAATTTTGCTTTATATTCGCATCAATGTAATCTACATAATGAGAATAGGTACAGTACTCTGCCATTGTTGTTCCGGCAAGTTTTTGAGTCGTGGAAACTCCTGATCCTTCAGCATTTTGATCACAATTGTTTATGGATTTCTTTATATTGTCATATTTCTGCTGTTCTTTTTTCAGTTGATTTTGGATTTCAGATGAAGGGATTGTTTTTCCTATAAGACTATCTAGTTTTTTTAGTTGATCCGCACGATCTGATGCAATTGCACAAGCAAAGGCTGCATTCATATTACTTTGATAGATTTTCCGTGCAAATTCTATGATCGGTGCATTTGGACTAAAACTCAGTATATCTGGGGAAAGTTCACTTTGGATTTTTGCTTTTTGATCAGGACGAGCATGATCCAAAAGCTTTTGATACGTTTTTTGTACAGAATCAGGATCATATTCTGGAAAATCGACATCGATTGCTCAGAGTGTGGAATAAGTATTCCATGGATTTGTCTTGCTTTTACACACTGCATTCACATTTTGTTGGAAACAACTATAGTCACTCAAATTTGTACACTCATCCGCAAAAGAAAGGGAAGAAAAAAGAAGAAAAATACTGATGGAAAAAACAACACGAAAGAACATAGAAAAAAGTTAGACAGCACCAATACGATAAATAATTTCTTTTTCGACAAATTCACGTTCACGACCATATTTCAGACGCGAAAGTTCACGAAGTGCATTTCCAGTCACCGTATTTGGCATTTCTGCAAACGGATTTGGTGGAGCGATCGAAAAACCAGGAGTCGGCTGAAAATCGACAGATACTTTTATCGCGGCTTTAAACTTATCCATATTGACGAAGTCCTGATCCGTAAAGGCAGGAGCAAATTGCTTCGTCATGAATTCTGCATCCTCGGCACCCAGTTTGTAACTCATCACGGTTCCGACATTACCAAAGATCGCTCATTTGAGATTGAGACTCGATTTCGTGAGAGCATCGGATTTTTCGAGTTGCCCGAGATATTGATGGGCGATGATCATACCAAGTCGATATTTTCGAGCTTCTGAAAGGATCGATTCGATCGAGTCCGTCACGTAGTTCTGAAATTCATCAATATACAGGAAAAAATCTTTTCGATCTTCTTTGGCGATATTTTGTCTTCGAAGTGCCGCGATCTGGATTTTCGAAACGAGGATCAGACCGAGAAGATTCGAATTCAGATCTCCGATCGTTCCCTTTGAGAGAGAAACGAGGAGGAGTTTTTGATTATTCATAATATCCCCGATATCGAAGGCAGACTTGGTTTGCCCCACGATATTTCGCATCATCGTATTCGTGATAAACTGACCGAATTTCGCAGCAAAATATGGGATGATCTCTCATTTTTCTCGATCTCCCATTTTCGCATATGTATGATCCCACCAAGAGCGAACGATCGGATTTCTGAGAGTTGCTCGACGTTCGCGCTGAAAATTATCATCAGTAAAAAGTCGAATCAGATCTGTGATCGCTCCTCCTTGAGGATAATCCATAAGTGTCAAACAACCATTTCGAAAGTAGTCCTGGATTCGTGGACCAAATATTTCTGACCCAAAAAGCTTGATCATGATATTCGTTGCATCACCAACGACCATCTGTTTTTCATCATCGTTCGCCGCTTCGAGCATATTGAGTCCCATCGGTCTCGCGAGATCACCCGGATCAAAATACACAACGTCATCCGCACGTTCTCGTGGAATATATCCGATCAGTTCTTTCGCAAGATCTCCATGTGGATCGAGGATGGCAAGTCACTTTCCAGAACGCACATCCTGACGTGCCATCACGGAAAGGATCGAAGACTTACCCGTACCTGTTTGTCCGATCACATAAAAATGTCGGAATCGATCTTCATTTTTTATATAAATCGGTTTTCTTTCTCATCGAAAAACATTATCACCAATATATAAACCTTCTTTTGGAATATTGGTTGGGGCTTTTATAAGCTTAAAACGCTGCCAACGGATTTCTGGTTGTTTGTTATATTTCGAATGTGGAAAGTGAAAAAGAGTTGCCAATTCTTCACTGTTCATGATCGGAGATTTTTGCCACCAAGCAAACTGCCGAAAAATATAATGACGAACGAGAAGAGAAAGGGATTTTCTTTTTACCGCTTTAAATTTATTATATGCTGGGGAAGCAAACTGAGAAAACGCAGAAATCAGATTCGAAAGCTCAGCATGCACATGATCTTCATCATTTCCCGTGGTGATAATACGAATCTTGGTTTTATATCCTGTTTTTTTTACTTTTTCTTTCATGAGTCCATCTTCATCGATAGGATCTTCGTTTTTTTCAGAACCCTCGTGTGCATTATCCTCGTCACTTGGATCATTTATAAAAAATCAAACGAAAGACGCAATCCAATTCAGTGGATTGAATGAAAAATGAACATGTCCGTTCGATTTTTTTTCTGATTTTCTGATGAGTTTTTTAATTCTTTCTTGCCAATCATCATCCACTGGTTGAAGTAAAATCTGAATCACTCCGGATTCATCTTCACCAAATTTTCCAAAAGCCGAAAGGATCGAATTCATCGAATCAGACTCCAATTTTGGATACGTTCGGATCGGGAAATGATCGGATTTTTTGAGTTTCATGATCTCTCCGCAAACCACTGATCGTCCTTCAAAAATATTCACTTCTTCAGTTTCTTCAATAAAAGCATCACCGTAAAAGCCGAGAATTTGTTTCTCTACCAGAACTTTTGAATGTTTTGGAATAACAATATAAAAATAAATCTCTTGCTTATGGGCAACATATTCGAGAGAAATATATTCTTGACCAAAAAGCCAACCGGAAACATTACTTTTATGGAGATATTTTAAACTCGCAAGAAGTTGCTCCATGATAGATATTTGTTCACGAAAGTCTTTCACTGTATCATGTTTTTCATCCTGATCGCTATCTTTCCGAGCAATGATCACACGTAAAAAAGTCATCTCGAGAGAACGTTGAAAATTCACTTTTTTTCTCAGGGAGAAATAAAAGAAAAACATCACCAAGAAAGTCGTACAGACGATAAAAATGATTTCCGAAAGAGTCATAAACTAATTATAACGGAAAGGAGAAAAAAACACAAAAAAATCGCTCCGAAGAGCGAAAAAATATATACAAAATACGAAACTTATTGCATAATAAAGAATCGAAAAATCGCATGACTGGCAGCAAGAATAATAAACCCAATCAATATGTAGAGAACGGTATTTTTTGCTTTTTTGAGTTTTTCCTCATCTCATGCCGAGATAAGAACTAACCAACCAGCATAAATAACCAAAAGAACACAGATAAGCATGAGAAATCCATTGAAAAATTCGAGAATTTTCCCAAAGATTTGCAATCCGACATTTACATCACTTTGCTGGACCAGATCACATTGATCAGCCATCGTCCAGGCGGATCCGTCTGGACAGTCCACATTTCCATAAAAAGCTTCAATCAGGGCTCGTGGAATGCGGATCAATAAAAAGCCAACCAGTCCATAGATCACCATACTTTTTCATTTTTTGAGTTTTTCCTCATCTCATCAACCGGTAACAATCGTATAAAATGCATAAATAGCCATGATGAGAAAGGCTCCACCAGCAAGAAACTGGAGAATATTGACGATCGGAGAAAAAATAGTCGTCCATATTGTCCAACCCAATCACCCGCCGATCGTAGAAACGGTATCGAGCTGGAGAAAGGCTTTCCATGCTGAAAAAGCAATCTGCATCAAAAATATACCAATAGAAACCCAGATAATATTATTTTTCCACTTTTTTATATCCTCATCACCCGCGCCAGAAAAAAGAAGTTTCAAAACACCGATCATCAAAAATATAACCGCAACAACAATAAAGAAATTCTTGATTCCGAAAGCAATCGTGATAAAAACATTGAGAATAGAATCTCATCATGCCATATGAGGAATCATGAAAAAATCTTTTATCCCTGTAGATGAAGCAAAAGAAAGGAGCTGATTATTTTGGACTCCACTTGAGCCGATAGGTGTTCATCGTACATCGAGGTATTGATCACTTATATTTACGGAAGAATCCCCAATAACGTCCTGTGGAGATGTTGTCTGGATCGATACTGGTTTTGGAGTTGATGGCTTTGGAGTTGTACTAGCATCAACTGGCTTAGAGACAGTAATAGTAAAAGCTTTGGTATAACTGAGCCCTGATCGATCCGTAGCAGTTATATTTATTTGCACACTTTTGATATCATTATAGTCCAAACTTTGGTCTGATTTCAATTTCAAAGTGGCATTATTTATAATTTCAAATCGAGAATCATCGATACTCAATGCAGAAGTATCTCCGATATTTAAGTCTGTTACTGTAAGTGTTCAGATAACTCTTCCCATCACACCACTCGGAACTCTTGAAGATGAAAGAGTAATGTTCGTCGGTGCGGTATTGAGATTTTTATTCGAAATTGCATGGACGACAAAAGTAGAACTCGTCACGAGTGTACCCTGATCATAAACAGAAACAAGAAGATTGATCGTTTGATCGGTTGATGCAGATAATGACTGATTGGCCTTTAATCTAAGTTGTCCAGCTAGCACTTCAAATCGATCATCACTTGTCTGAAAAGTATAAGTGGCACCTGTTTGTGGATTTTTTACATTTATATTTACTATAACTGCACCTGGTTTATTTTCTGCAACATTGTAGTCTTGGGCAAAAACAGAGGGGAGAAAGAAAAAACTCCAACATGTAAGAAGAAAAAGGATAACTTTAAGCATAGAAAATGGTTATATAACAAAGTATATCAAATGAGAAAGGAAAAAGCAAATATCCAGAAGAGAGTCTGGATATTATTTTTTTTCTGGGGATTCTTTGGGATGCATATTTTTTTGACGCTCTTCACTCGCTTTTGCCTTCATTTTTTCTTTATACGCTTCTTGATCTTTTTTATATTGTTTTTCATCATCTGTTATTTTCTTTGCGTATTCGAAGATTCTTTTTTCTACAAAATCTTTCTTTTTAGTATATTTTTCACGACTTACTTTCAAGAGTACATCCCTGGATTGTTGCGGTGGTACATCGAGTCGTTCATGGAGTGGTGGATATGTCGTGGCAGAAAATACAGGAGATGGCATCCCATCGATAAGAAGTTTGGTATAGATATCATATTTTCTCAGGTTCGTCATATCCTGAGGGGTGATTACATCTTCTCCTCCGAGTACTTCCGAAAGCGTCGTCGCATCATGATGACCAACTTGGAAGGATACCAGCGAACCGACATTTCCAAAAACCGCATCTTGTACGGTCTCAGGCATCTGGGCAATATATTGGTTCGCCATCGTGAGTGAAAGCTTATACTTTCGAGCTTCTGAGAGAATGGTAGCAAAACTATCCGTCGCGAAATTCTGAAATTCATCAACATACAATCCAAAATCTTTTCGTTCACTTTCTGGAATATCAGCACGGGTCATCGCTTCGATCTGGAACTTGGTTACCATCATCGATCCAAGAAGTGCACTCGCATCTTCTCCGATGCGTCCTTTCGAAAGATTCACGAGAAATATTTTCTGATTATCCATAATCCAACGAAGAGAAAATGGATTTTTTGGCTGACCAAGGATATTTCGGAGAATAGGGGAAGAGAGAAATTGTCCAACTTTGTTCAAGATCGGACTGACGGCTTCGGTCATATTTGCAGGCGTCATCTTTCAGAATTCCTGAGTCCAAAACTGTACGAGAATCGGATCTTTTATTTTCGAAACGATCTGATTTCGATAGGACTCATGAGTCAGGATCATCGGAATCGATATGAGTGTGGTATCAGGAACTTGG
>CANBWW010000055.1 GCA_947373235.1 Candidatus Altimarinota bacterium
ACATATGGAAGAAGAGCCATATAGCGAGCGCGTTTGATCGCGTTTGCAAGCTTCTTTTGATTCGAAAGAGTGACACCGCTGTAGTAGCGAGGAACAATACGATTGAATTTTGTAAGATATTTCTTCAGAAGAACGATATCTTTATAATCAATCACCTTTATCCCCTCTGCATCAATCGGGCAAACTTTTTTTGTTTTTTTAGCCATAACAATAAAGTGAAAGGAGGAAATAAAATGGAATCTTCAAAAACTAGAACTTATCAGTTTCGAGATCGGAAAAATCATCAAAATCTTCAGGAATCATTTCTTCGTGTGCATCTTCTCTTTTTGAGAGAAAAATCAGTTGACCGATAACCACTTCTGTCTTATGAAGCTTCGTTCCATCTTCTTTATCGATGATACGAGTTTTCAGTCGACCTTCTATGTATACAAGTTTTCCTTTTGTAAGAAATTGTTCAGCTCGTTCAGCGAGAGGCCCCCAGGCAACACAGTTTGTGTATTCTGCTTCGTTCATCGCTTCCCCGTTTGGTGCTTTATAATAACGATTGGTAGCGACCGTGAAGGTAGCTATTTTTTTATCCGCAAGTGCGCCCGTCGTTTTTATAAATGGATCTTTTGTGACATTTCCGATAAGAATAACTTTATTGATCGTTCGCATAAGTGAAAGAAAAAGGATAAGAATTAATCTTCGATCTTCGAGAACATATAACGCCAGATATCTTTTTTGATATTAAAGGCATTCGATGTAGCGAAGAATCCATCTTTTCACTCACTTTCGAGAGTATAAAGAAGGTAAAAACCATTCTCAGAACCACGTATGCGGTAAGCAAGACGTTGTTCGCCTGGGTGTGCAGTTTCTACGATGGTAGCACCTGCATCTTTGAGCTCACTCTCGATACTCTCGACCAAAGTGGTGCGATCTGCATCTGTAAGAGATGGGTTCAAAATCATCATGAGGGAGTATTTTCTCATAAATCCTATGGGTTAAGTATCTTACCGCGAACGGCAAGAAGGATATAAAAGCCTAGAAAAGAAGTGAGTCTCATCTATAACTGACCAAGTCACAGATATTCCTCAATTCTTTTTAAAGCGTGCAAATTATATAAAAAAGAGAGAGAAAGGCAAATAGAAATTCTTGAATTTTATCTGTAAAAAAGAAAAAAGTTTCTACGAATAAATACCTATGATTTGAGCTTCGTAGGAAATGAAAGATTTTTTATCGACAAAATATATATTTAGCAAGGAAAAGATTTTGCAAGAATAAAAAATATACGTTAAGATATCTTTGTTCTTGAGTTTTACTGATACATCGGTCAAAAATCATCACTTTTCCCTCATAATTCACTTTCACATATAACTTCAGAAAAATATGGCCTCATCAAAAGTAAAATTCTCACCTCGTTTACAAGAACTTTTTTGAGAAATGGATGAACAAAATATCAGCAGAAAACTCATCAAAAAACTCTTACAATATAATATGAAATATGAAGAGATCACGAAAGTAATCCTTTCTCATACAGAGCGAGCTTTTTTAGATGCGCGCCTTATAACCCTCGAAGAATACTATCACGATATGCAAGAAGTCGGAAAAAGTGAGATTACATCATTTCTCGAAAATCTCCCAGCAATTGAAACAAAAAAACAAAAAACCATCTAAAAAATACAATCACAAAAAAATCTCTTCAATAACTGAAGAGATTTTTTATAATTTTAGAATTATTTTGTATCCTTGAAAGTGAACTCCACGTGTTTACGAAGTTTTTTATCATACTTCATAAGTTTGAGTTTTTCTCCTTGTGGAAGATTTCTCTTCTGAACTGGATATGTATACCAAGCAAGACCGCTTTCTGACTTTCCTGTCTGATATGTTGTTTTTCCTTTTGCCATGTTTTGAAAGATTTATGATAATGAATTTTCGATTCGTAAGAAGCGTAAAACCGAATATTGAGTGTATCATATAGAAATATTTTATTTTGCAAGTTTTTCTCTGCTTCTTTTTGCTTTTTCCCTATTTTTTTGTATAGTCTCGTTATTATTGGTTTCTGGATTCTTCATGAATCCTCTATCAAAAAGTTCTAAAATCTAACAGTTCTAAAAATGTTTATCGATGAGGTACAAGTGAAGTTTAAAGCGGGAAAATGAGGAAATGGAACCATTTCTTGGAGAAAAGAAAAATATATTCCGAAAGGAGGACCATATGGTGGAGATGGGGGAAATGGCGGAAATATCATCCTTCTTGCCACTCCTCACGAGACGACACTTATGGATTTTCGACATAAGAAAATCATAAAAGCCGAGGAAGGTGAACGTTGAGGAACACAAAATATGCACGGAAGAAGTGCAGAGAATCTCGTCGTCGAAGTTCCAGTCGGAACGCTCGTATCGGACGCAGAAACCGGCGAAGTGATCGCCGATCTCAAGTTTGCACATCAGAAATTTATCCTGTGTCGTGGTGGCCGATGAGGTTTTGGAAATGCTCATTTTACTGCGTCGACGAGACAAGCTCCGAATTTTGCAGAACTCGGTGATGTCGGAGAGGAAAAAATGGTACGACTCGAGCTGAAGCTCGTAGCAGATGTCGGACTGATCGGACTTCCAAATGCTGGAAAATCGACCCTCATCCAAGCAATCACGAACGTTCGTCCAAAAATAGCTCCGTATCCATTTACCACTCTGATTCCAAATCTCGGAGTCATGGAGCACAAAGGTCGTGCCCTCGTGATCGAAGATGTTCCTGGACTGATCGAGTGAGCCAGTGAAGGAAAATGACTCGGAGACCAATTTCTTCGTCATATCGAGCGAACAGAAATCATCATCCACCTTCTCGATGCCAGTCTCGGAGAAGAAGAAATGATACAAAACTATAAGATTATCAGAAAAGAACTCGAAAACTGGGATAAAGAGTATACAAAAACGGAAGATGAACTCCAGGAAGACGAGAACGAAAAAAAATCAACTGGAAAAAAAGTACAATACTCAGCCATTTCTGAGAAAAAAGAACTTATTATTTTTTCAAAAGTAGACCTCATCGATCCTGAGATGCTCATAGAAATGAAGGAAAATTTCGAAAAAGAAACTAGGAAAAAGGTAGCACTTACACTCTCTGCGGGTGCATATATCCGCATCGATGAACTCATGGATAATCTGATCGAGCTTATCCCCGCGAAAGTGGACCTCACTCCGATCAGTCGAGAAGGAGCTGATGGAATCATGGAAGAAATCATCCCAGACCACATTCCAGAAGTAGAAAAACAAACGATTCCAGGAATGCGGTTCTATGATCTCAAAAAGGCAAACGATCCGAAAAGATGTTCGATCAAGAAGCTCGAAACAGGTGACTTCGAGATCACCGGAACTCGTATCGAAGAAATCGTACGTATGACCGATATAAAAAATATCGATGCCGTGAATCGTGTCTATGATGTCCTCGAAAAACTCTGAGTAATGCGACGACTCAAACTCCAAGTCAGTGAAGACATGATGAAAGAAGGAACTGGATTCTTCGAGGGAGAAGATGATTTCGAGATTCCTGCTGTTTGGATCAGTGGAAAAAAGTTTCCACTCGAAGGTCTTATATTTATGAAAGAATAAAATTTAATAAAATACTGCAGAGATTTCTGCAGTATTTTATTTATTTTCCAACTAATGTATAAAGAGTTGATTTACAAGATCATGATCACGTATACAGCGTTTCGCTTTTTCGAGAGAATCTCCGATAGCATTGTAAAATCCACTTTCAGGATCAAGTGCTAAGATATATCGATAGCCCGTATCGAGCGTCATCATACGTACATAATCTGGTAAAGCTCATTTTTCAATTGGCGTCAGTGGAAAATATTGCTCATATGCCTCAAGAAGTATTTTTGATTGAGGAGATCAAAAATCTGACATTTTTGCATATCCACGGTACATATCAGCCAGGTCCCAGAGTCGCGTGGTCACAGACATCATATCGTAATCGATCCATGCAATGATATTTTTTTTCTCATCGATCAAGAAATTTTTAAACACAGGATCACCATGAATAAGTCAGAATCTCAGTCATGAAACTGGATGGAGTTTTTCTATGCGTTTTGTATACTCAATTAGAAGTTCTGAAAGATCGGTACGGTTACTTTTTTCCACAAATACTTCTGCAAGAGATCGTAATTCTAGAAGCCGATCACGATGATAGTTTATAGTTTTATAAGATTCAAAAACAAAATTCTCAGTCGCTTTATGAAATCTACCCAGCCTTTCGGCAAGTTTACAGATCAAAATATCATCAATATCTGATTCCTGAATGGTTTTTCCAGAAGAAGCTTCCATAATTTGAAGGTATCCATTTTCCACTTTATAAAAACGTCATATATCGAGTGGATTTCGAGCAAAACCAATAGAAGGATCGGAAGTAATAGTAAAATGAACTGCTTTTTCTATAAATTCTGCATGGAGATCACTACGAATACTCTGCATATACTGAATAACGATCTTTCGCCCATCTTTCAAAAGAGCGGAAAATGTAGAATTATCTTTTCCACCGGAAAGCCTGATAATACTTTCATTTTTTATAAAAATTCCATTTCCTGACAAAATATTTTTTAGTTTTTCTGGAGTCATATGGACGAAGGCATAAGGGTTACAAGTTCATCAAGTATTTCCCTAGGAGCAATCCATGAAGTTTTTATTTCTCAATAATGTACTTCGCGAATTTCCCATCAAAGTCACTCAAGAATAGCAAAAAATCATACCTGATCTGTGATTTTGACTCATCCAAATATATCAATAATAGCTCCGATCAAACCACTGACAGCTCAAAATGCAAACATACAAGAGGCTCATGCTGATCGAGAACGATAAGCATTCAAAGAAATATTTTTTATAAACTCTAGTCACCGTTCCTGATCTTCAGAAGAAATATCATGAATCCCGACGGTATCAAAATATATTTGAGTCTTCTCGAGTGATTTTATTTTAGGAGCCTCTATTTTTCAAAATTGATTATAAACACCATAATCAGATCATCCGAAGATAATATCACCAGAAATAGGATTCAAAATCAAACCATAAATATTTTTCCCAGCAAAATGAATACCGATAGAGATAGTAAAAAGCGTAATCCCAAAGCGAAAATACTTCGTTCCATCAATGGGATCAATCACAAAAATCAGACGATCATCAGTAGCTTTTTCTGTGAATCCATATTCTTCACCATGGATGATCGCTGTAGGAAAAATATTTAAAATTCATTCGATCAGATTTTTTTCCACTTGTTCATCTGTTTCCGTCGCAAAATCACAACCATCAGACTTGTAGTAAGTTTCGAGGGAAAATCGATTTTTATATGCATCAGCAACGATACTTCCCTGTTTCAGAATAAGTTCTCTAAGTTTTTCTTGTTGTTTTTCAGTGATGTACATATTTACGATGAATGAGTAGTTTTTTGAACCTGTTTCGGAAAATTATAAACTGCATCCCATATACGTTTTCATCGTTTTTTCGGCTCAAGAAGGAGTCGATAAAGCCACTCAATTCCGAGAGTTTGGAAAATCTGTGGAGAACGTTTCTGAAGTCAAAGAAGAAAGTCTACAGAAGCCCCGACACCGAGTCAAACGACTTTTTGATCAGACGGTAAAAAAGAAAAAATCTCTATCAGACGCTCTTCCTGTTTTTTCATACCGATACAAGAAAAAATATAGGAAATATTTTCTTTTTTTATCAATTTTGCTAAAGCCTCAGAAGTCTCATCTCCATCAAAAACCAAAGTACAATAAAGTGAAGGATAATATTGATGAATACGTTCTCAGAGATTTGACTGAATAGATTTTTTACGGATTTCAAATTCATTTTTTGGATCTTGAATACGATAATTATCGATCATCAATATTTTTTTTCCTGTTTTCTGAGCTTCATAAAACAAATCTCAAGTCAGATCGCTTCATTTTATAAGTTCTCCATATTGATTTTGTATTTTTTTCTTTTGAAAAAATGTAAGCAAACATGATACAAAAAAACTCCTGCCTTCCTGCATCATAGTACCTGTATAGAGACCATTTCCATCAGGAGTATTATAAGTCGCCTGTTTTAAAACCCCTAGAAAATCAGGATCTTTCGAAGCTCTCAGTAAAATCTCTGGATTTGGAGTGAAAATAAGAGTTTTTTGAGTTGGATTTTTTATGCGTTCCAGAAAATCTGCATATTTCCCGTTATAGATGTCGAGAGAGAAAAAATGCATAAATTCTTAAAAACTATAGGAATAAAGGAAAATTACTTTCTTCAGAAATCATCTTCATAACGTACAATATCATCCTCACCCGTATACTCTCCACACTG
>CANBWW010000056.1 GCA_947373235.1 Candidatus Altimarinota bacterium
AAGGATAATAGTTGAACAACAAGCGTTATATGAGGTGTGCAATCTTATTGGGGAAATGTATTTCGATATTATTTTCCTGATGATGTAGCTGGAACCGTATTGGGTATGACTATATGATCCATCGATCTCTTGAGCAATGAAACGAAGAGTGACTTTATAAAAAGTGGGATTTCTCATATACTCGTGGTGAGTTGATCAAATATAGCCTTTCTTATACTTATACTCAGTTTTTTTCTGAAATATATACCGATTCACAGAAACCTAAGAATCTTAATCATTTTATGAATACTCTTATTTTACTGAAGTTTGGTTTGATGGTGAATTTCCGTTATACGTGCTATCATTATGTGAAGCATAGGCTATGTGACAGTGGAATATGGGAAAAAAGGTTGGGGAAATTTTGCACTTCTCTTTTCTTGTATATTACTTACATTCTATAGTCCTCTTGCACTCGTATACGACGCTTGATTTTGACTTTCTTTTTGTGCCACTTTTGGAATACTGGTATTTCATCCGTATTTTGAATCTCTCGGAATAAAATATCATATACCAAAATGGCTCGTATCTTGTATATCAATCACTCTTTGAGCAAGTCTTTGAAGCCTACCTGCCATGATCTATCATTTTTGAACTCTTCCCATGGGTGGATTATTCGCCAATATTCTCATAGGATGGATACTTTGATGGATACTATTTAGCAGTGTTTTCTTGGTATGAATAGATATTATTTCACATTCTTTAGGCTATATTTTCGGATATATCGTCTATATACCAACCCACTATATACTGACTATTGGAGATTTATTCTCTCATTGACCGATTATTACTATTCCTTCATGACTTCAACTTCCGATTACAACATTTCTCCTTGGTATTTACAGTACGATACTCATCGAGAAAAATATAAAAAAACACTGAGATTAAAATAACATATTTGGATCAACACTTTGTGAGGTTTTTAACTCTGCATCTGAGGTTTCCAGTTTTTTCAATACCTCCTTTTCAAATTCTCAAACTATAAATTCAGCATACGTATCAGCTTTATTATAAGGAATTTCTACATTTTTTTCATGGAAAAAGAATTGAAAGAATACTGAAAATGCTTGTCGAATAAACTGTCGATCTTTTGTCGATAATATGTCGATCAATTTCATGTCTAAAATCACAGAACCCGATTCTTGTAGAAGAAAATCTCTTCAAAAAACCATCCAAAAACTAATCCAATCACGAATAGATATATGGAGATCTTTTTCATGAAATAAAACCATAGAATCATATTTATGGACATGAATCATATGTTTTATGTCTGCATGTTTTCATATTTTTGTAAGGATATACAAGACTGAATCAGGGTATACTAATGCCGTTATAACCAATATAAATCTCGAAGGTACTCATTTTTCTAACAGAAGCACTATACTGGGTATAAGGCCTTCGTAAAGTGGATTTTGGATAAATTTTGAAAGAATCAAAAAAAGATCATCATTGTCTGATTTTGCTTTTTTTTCATCTTTCTGGGTTTTTTGAAGTTGGGATTGTGCTTTTTTCGCAGATTCTCGTTGTTTTTCAGATCTTTCGCTTGGCGCTTCAGCACTTCCAGAAAGTCATCCACCACTATCAAGATTATCATTGTCGATTTCCATAAAGGGAATTAAAGAGAAGTGGAAATAAAGTTATCAGGAATAGGAAATTTTTCAGCAATTATCCTTATTTTCATACGAATTTCTTGTTTTTTTGTTCAATTATCCTTATTTTTCATAGCCTCGATCATGAACTCAGCGACCTCTCGACAATCAGATTCTTGGAGTCAACGAGTAGTTAGTGCTGGTGTCCCAAATCGAATACCCGAAGGATCCATGGGTTTTCTAGGGTCATCAGCAATCGCATTCATATTGACTGTTATGCCTACCTCATCCAGAACGTTCTGTGCATCTTTTCCAGAAATTCAGAGGGAACCATAGACATCAGCGAGCAAAAGATGATTATCTGTTCCTCAACCAAGAAGACGTATATTTGATTCCCTAAAAACTGTTTCCATAGCTTTTGCATTTTTCAAAATTTGCTGAGCATATGTTTGAAAATCAGGAGTTAATGCTTCACCAAAAGCCACTGCCTTCGCAGCTATAATGTGCATATGTGGTCCTCACTGAAAACCTGGAAAAATAGATTTGTCGATCTTTTTGGCGATATCGACATCTTCTCGAACAAGAATCAATCCACCACGAGGCCCACGAAGTGTTTTGTGAGTTGTAGAAGTAATTATATCGAAGCCATAATGAAATGGATTTTTAACAGCTTTTCCAGCAATAAGTCCAGCTATATGAGCCATATCAGCCATAGTAACAGCACCCACTTCTTTGGCGATATCGACAAATTTTTGATAGTCCAATTCTCGTGAATAAGCAGAAAAACCTGCTAGAATAATCTTTGGTTTATGCTCGATTGCCAATCTTCTGAGCTCATCATAGTCAATCTCTCCAGTATCTGGATCTTTCATTTTATATCTGACAAAATTAAAAATCTTGGAAATATACGTCACTGGATGACCATGAGTGAGATGCCCACCATGTCAAAGATCCATTCATAAAATAGTATCTCCAGGTTCACAGAGAGCAAAGTAGGTAGCAATATTTGCAGGTGCTCAAGAGTGCGCCTGAACATTCGCATATTTACAATCGAAAAGCCTACATGCACGTTCTATACAAAGTTCTTCGAGTGGATCTGTAAAATCTTGACCACCGTAATAACGTTTATGAGGATATCATTCGGAGTATTTATTAGTAAATACTGATCCCATAGCCTCATGGCAAGCCCGAGAAACATAATTCTCAGATGGAATAAGCTCAAGTCAAGTGAGCTCTCTTTTTTCTTCGGAACGTATCAAAGAAGCAATATCTTGATCTTGAGATAAAAGTGCTGGTATGTTTTGTGGAGTACTCATATTTAAGGATTAATAAATAAATTTTAATTTTCTTTATTAATCCAATCGACAATTCTTATTTATCTTAAAAAACATAATTAAAAAATTATTTTATAAAGTCTTTTTCTTTCATTTCTATTTTTGTTTTTTCAATATCATTTTGATTCTTCATAAGACTTTCCATAACTATTTTTGCTCATTCAAATTGTCGGTCATATACTGATTGATAATCTTTAGTCAAAAGTGGAATAATGATATCTGGTGTTATTCCTATACCATCGATTCATCGATCTTTTGGTGTATACCATTTTCAAACTGTTATTTTCAACATACTTCCATCAGAAAGAGAAAATGGCTCCTGAACAGAACCTTTTCCGTATGATTTTTCACCAACAATAACAGCACGCCCAGAATCCTGAAGAGCTCCTGCTGTAATCTCAGTTGCCGAGGCTGAAAGCTCATTTATAAGCATAACCAGTGGAATTTTTACATTCGTAGTTTTATTTATCTTTGTAAAAAGTGTTTCTGTTGCATTTGGATTATTTTCACGAGTGATCACTGTTGGACTATGGTCTGGAAGGAGAAATGAAAGTATATCGACAGCAGTATCAAGATATCCACCGCCATTATTTCTAAAGTCCAATATAATTCCTTTTGCTCCAGAATTCGTAAGATTTTCTATAGATTTCTGAAATTCTTCGGTCGTATGTTCTCCAAAAGAGGCAACCTCTATATATCCAATACTTCCTGTGAGCATTTTTTCAGCTGCCGACGGTATAAGAACTGTATCACGAACTATATTTACTGAGTGTATTTGATCTTCATCCGTATGTACATAAGTAATATTTACCGTAGATCCTTTGAGTCATCGTATCTTGGTGACAGCATCTTCCACAGCAATACCGATCATACTTTCGCCATCAACTTTCGTTATAATATCTCCTGATTTTAATCCTGATTTTTGAGCAGGTGAACCATCAAATACCTTTCGAATTATTATTCACTTTATATCTTCGTCGATAACAGCTCCTATGCCTTCAAAATCACCTCTCAAAACTTCAGAAAAATCTTTCGCATCTTTGATACTAAAATAACTACTATGCTTGTCTCATAGGGAATTTACCATAGATTCAATCACTCCATCTTCTATATCTTGTTTTGATTTTTCTCAAAAATGATAATACTGACTTTGTATAATTTTTTCTGATTCTTTTATCTTCTCTGAATCAAATATATTTCCAGAATAAAAACCAGTTCCATCGTTTCATTTTGAATAATTGAGTATTTTATTTCATTCATCACTAAAAACCTGATGAAAAAATCATCAAATAATAATACCGAAAAGAAATAAAACAGGAAGAAATATATTTTTTTGTAAAAATTGCATGGTTCGTATGTGTAAAAATCAATTGATGGTTTTAGTTTAGGAAATTATAGTAAAATTACAAATGAAATCTTTTTCTTTTTTACAAGTTTCTTTTTGTTAAAAAACCATAAAATTATATTCCTATAAAGATTTTTTATGTGATGAAAATATATTTTTTGTGAAAAACTATTTATCAGATAAAACTCTCTCATCGAATAAAGTTTTTATGATGAAATATTAATAATAGATAATATTTTTAAAATAAACAAAAAACTATTCCTGAAAAGGATTTGTAAAATGTAAAAAACCTATATACTTTTCATATATATTTTCCCATAAACTATGTTCGGATTTCACCTTTTTACATCAAGAAAAGAAAAAGAAATACTCCTTATTTGAATAATAAAAAACCTAAAGATTGCCGAACTCGAAAAAGAAATGTACACACTTTCACTCGAAGTTCTCGATGATATGAGTTTTAATTCTTTTTTTCATACGATTACCTCCCAAATATGAGGTGATTCTTTATCTAAAAAACAAACAATAGAGCCACTTACTTGAAATCTTATTTAATTTTTTTATGCAGTTTCGAGCCATTTGTTCCAAATGAAATCAGAAACTTACTCTTTCTCTTTCCGCGGAAAACATCGATGAGGCTCGCGCACTTCTCCATGGTCAGGGATATTCCATTATGGAAATACAGGAAAGTTCACAGGCAAATGAAATCATCGAAGAATGAGGAGATAATTTCTTTTTCTTTGATGCGATTATCAATGGTCAGTTAAAATCATGAAAAATACAATCAGAAGATGTATTTAAGGCGTATAAAAAACTCGTCGAAGACCTTGGGTACAATGTTGTTTATATATACACAACTGAAGGGATGACTGAGGATCAAAAAAAAGTTATTACCGCAAAGGTTCGAGATGGATATATGCTCTATCAACAGAGCATGTGAATTGATACTTCATCTAAGAAAAATAAATCTGAACGAGAGATTGATACGGCTGATATTTCCCCACAAGTTCTTAAAGAAATCGCTCATTATAATGGAATTATCGACTCTACTATCGAAAAAATACAGAATCTTTTTTTGAAGTATCATAATACCATTTCTCTTGAAAAAAAAGCAGAACTTGAAAATATAGAGGCGGTTCTTGCTCAGTCAAAAGGAATTTCTAATCTTGGAAAACTCAAAAATACCGTCGAAAATGCCCTTATGGTTATATGAAACCTCGAATCTGATCTTATAAAAACAGGTATCGATGGTGATAAGAAAAAAGTTTCTGATGAAACCAATGCTCTTTTGAGACAAATTGGTTCCAGTTCACGCATAACGAATGATAAAGATATCGATATATGAAAAAGTATTTCTGGTTTTTTGAGTTCTTTTCAGAAAAAAATAGAAACAAAATGAGATCAAAAAAAGAAAATAGATACAAACTCCTTTATTTTTTATAAAAATCTCAGAGAACTTAATACCTATAAAGAAAATCTTAATACAGTGGAATTAGAGATTTTGAAGTCGATTGTGAAATTTCAATTTTCAAAAATAAAGAGACTTTTTCTTAAGAAGAAACTTCTAGAGCAGGATATCCAGATCATCGATAATCGCATTCATAATCGAAATATTTCCTATACAAAAATCGTAAAAGGAACCAAATATTATTCAGACCTATTTTTTAAAACATTTCAAAAAATAGGAGATGTTATTCTTTATTCTTTATTCTTTTACTCTATAGTGTATGTGGTTTTATCGAGTTTAGATTCTTTCAATATACTCCATACTACTTTCCAACCACAATTTTTTCTCTATATTACACTCTTTTCTCTTATTGCTTTCCTTTTCTCGTTTTTCAGATCTTTCCTTTCTTTTTTCATAGCTGGTGGGATATTTATAGCAAGTTTTCTCTTTTTATCGATTAATTTTTAACCATGTACGCA
>CANBWW010000057.1 GCA_947373235.1 Candidatus Altimarinota bacterium
TCCCAGAGAATCGAAGCAAGCAAAATAGAAATCACCATAAAAATCCCTACGGTCATCGGTGAAGCCAATATCTCATTTACGGGTAAAAGATGAAGGATACTCATGGCGACGGCAACGCCACCGAACATCACTCCGAGAAAGTTCAAACATGCAGCGATCAGAACTGATCTTTTCGGTTGCAATGAATGAGAATAAATAACCGGTGCAATGGCATTGGCAGTATCATTCATCCCATTGACGAACTCAAAAGTCAGGACAACTCCAAGACACAGGATCAGAAGAAAAAGAGTCATAAGAAGAATAGTAAAATCGAATCCTCTTTATGATATCATAAGACTCAGTGAAAAAGCAAATAAAATCCCTCTTCATGGAAAAGAGGGATTTTTCAAGAGATCAGAGATCTCTGACGCGAACGGCGTACTCGGAAGTATAGGAAAAATAAATATTTTGCAAATTTTTTTCAAGAAACTATGGAAAAAGTTTTCTATACTTTCCATATCATTCCTTTTCGAGATCAGCCACAGGAACAAACCGAAGCGCTGCAGAATTGATACAATAACGCTTTCCTCACTTATCAGTTGGACCATCATCGAAGACATGACCAAGATGCGAGTTCGCATTTTTACTCACGATCTCCGTGCGCTCCACACCGAGTGAATCATCGGTTTTTGCATCCACCATCGAGTCATCGATCGGTCGAGTAAAACTCGGCCATCCAGTTCCAGAGTCAAACTTATCAAGTGAAGAAAAAAGTGGAGTTCCGTCGACGATATCGACATAGATACCTGCTTCATGATTATTCCAATATGCATTATCGAAAGGTTTTTCCGTACCACCCATCTGGGTTACTTGAAACTGAAGTGGAGTCAGTTTTTTCGATAGAATTTCTGACTGCGGAGCGAGATCCGAGAGGATATCTTGGAGATCTGATTTTCAGAGCCACCGCTTGTACATATTTCACTGACTATCGATCTGCACAAATGTCGACTGGCTGAGGATAGAATATTTTTTCTTTAGAGCATCAGCGGTATCAAAATCAACTTTGAATATAACTACATTTTTTGGAAGTGGTTTTGCAAGAATTTGTTTTTCGAAATTCTGACAGATCGGACACCAATCAGCATGGAAAAATAAAATTATCTGTGATCCCGTGAGAGTCGAAAGATATTTTTCGTCATAGGGACGATATTGGTCAGTCGTTCATGAGAAACTTACAGGAGGGATCGTTGCTCAGGTTTGACCATTTTCTTCTATAAATCCTGCACGTCCGCTTCCCTGTTTATAGAGATTGTAACGAAACGCAGATTTTTTGTAGTAATCCTGATGATACTCTTCTGCAGGAAAAAAGGTCGTAAATGGAAGTGTTTTTACAGCGATCGGTTTGTCGAATTTATCGCTCGCTTCGAGAGTTTTTTTTGCGGTTTCTGCGATATTTTTTTCTGTGTCATCCTGATAATACACCGCCGTTGTATACTGAAATCCACGATCTGCAAACTGGCCATCCGTCTGAGTTGGATCGATCTGCGTATAAAAAAGATCAACTAAGGTTTGATAACTGATCAAATGAGGATCATAAGTCACTTCCACAGCTTCACGGTGAGGAGTTTTTCCTGTAGATACTTTATCATACGTTGCATCTTCAGCGGATCCATCCGAGTATCCAGTCACCGCGCCAGAAACACCTTTTTGTGCTTCAAAAATGCCTTCCATACACCAGAAGCAACCTCATGCAAAATATGCTTTTTTCATACCAGTCGAAGAAGGATTCGAGATGTTCGTTCAGAGAGAAGAAGTATTCATAGATGGAGAAAGATGAAGAAATGTAAGCACTGAAGTTTCGATCGATGGAACATCCCAAGTATTGAGAACGGCGGCTTCGAGTTTTTTATCAAAACCGAAAAGGATAGAAATACCTACGAGAACAAGTATTATACCAAGAATTTTCTTAAACCAGCCATTTTCACTCGCGATCCCACGAAAGTGAGTGATGAGCTTTCTCCCGCCAAGAGCGATAAGAAAAAGCATGATGGAAAGTCCAAGTGCATATATGAGAGTATATCCGATTCCTGAGAGAAATGAAACAGGAAAAACCGTCGCAAGAAGCAGTGTGTAGGTTGGTGAACAGGTCGAGAATACTGGCCCGAGTGCTGCTCCAGTCAAGATGGCTCGTGTGAGAGGATGGGAGATATTTTGGATTTTATCGAGAGATTCATTTGATTTACTGAACCTACATTTTGCAACGATCCATGACCAAATATGTGGAAATAAATAGATCAGACCAAGAAAAAGAAGAATTCCACCAGAAACATATTTCCAAAAAGAAGAAGGAATATCGATCAGAAGTGTCGATGCCTTGAGAAGGATCGTAAAGAGAACGATCGAAACCGCGAGAGAAATCGTGATTACGAGAGCATAGGAAGATTTCTTTTCACCGAGAGAACCTGCCAAAATAACGGGAAGAACCGGAAGGACACAGGGTGCGAGGATCGTGAGAACTCCTGCGATAAATGAAACAAGGATGAGTGAAAACATAGAAAGAAAGTGAAGATATAGTCAGTATATAGATCTACATTAACAACGGGTAAAATCCTATTTTTTTGACCAATCTATGAGAAAAGTCGTTCCCTTTCATGGCATACTTTCCACAGAAAGAGACATACCATGAAGTCACTCGATGATTTTTCGTGCGATCGAAAGTCCGAGTCCATGTCCAGAACCACTCGTACGAGCCGTGTCTACTTTATACAGTCTATCAAAAATATGTTCGATATCTTTTTTTGGAATTCCGATTCCCGTATCTTGGATACGAAGAGCATTTTTTGAGATGATGATATCGATCTTTCCATCTTCGGGAGTGAATTTCTGTGCATTCGAGATGATATTTCCAACAGCTGTCAGAAAAAGTTCTGGATAGATTTCTCTCACCACTTTTGTTTCTTCAGTATAGTGAATACGCATATCTTCCGTTCAGATTCTCGACTTGATAAGTTCAGCTATGTTTTCTTTTTGAGGATTTTTTATATCGTTTCTCGCGAAAAAAAGAAGTGCATCGACGACGCTCGAAAGTTGTTTCAAGAGTCTTTTTGCCTTCGAAATACCATAATGTGTCAGTTCTGGATTTTCAGCAACATCGAGAGAACTCATCACTTCAAAAAGTTTATTTTTGATTTCATGGGCGATATCATCAGAAAATTGTTCGAGTCTTTCAGCTTCTTGATTTACCCGAGAAAAAAGTTCTTCGAGCGAACGAGCCAAGATCACGACATCATCTTTTATATTTCCATAGATTCCCACATGGTTGTCTTCTGGTTTTTGTGAAAGTGAGAATCGACGAGTGGCACGATTCATATTTTGGATCGGCCTGAGCACATATCCAGAAAAAATATATCCGATCACGATGATCAGAAATATACCAAGAAGAGAAATCCACAAGGATCGCTCGATCACCATATCACGCGTCAGAAGGATATCCGTGACATCATCGACAGTTTTATAAGTATATCCATCTTTCTTCGTTTCTATTCCCCAATAATAATCCCTCCCGCCAGCAGTCGTGATATCTGGATCAGAAAAAAACCAAGAACCGATACTCACGTGTTTCATATTGTGAGTAAAAATCCCTTGCTGATAGATCGTGTTTCCACTTTGATCCAGGATTTCTAGATCGGGAAGTTGTTTTTTTGCTTCGTCGATCGTAAGCATCGACGTCATCGAGAGATGCATATATTCTGCTTTTTTGTTTTGCCATTCTTTATTCGCTGACTCAAAAACGAGTACGTTCAGAGAAATCACAAGAAGTGAAACGATCGAGACAAAAAGTGCGGTGATTTTGGTACGAGTAGTAAATGCCATAAGAAATTAGTCAATAATATATCCGACGAGTTTTACGGTTCTGATAAGATTTGGGGAAAGTTTTTTTCGTAAATGAGCAATATGAACATTGATCGTTTCGAGGATTTTTTCTGATACATCATAGTCTCACCACACGTTTTCATAGAGAAAATCTCGATCCAAGATTTTTCATTTATTTTTCAGAAGGATTTCGAGAAGTTCGTATTCTTTAGGTGAAAGTTCGATATTTTTTCCATCCCGAGTGATACGATGAGTTCAAGTATCTATGATCAGATTTTCGTGTTGAAAAATATTTTTATTTATGATTTCTGGAGATCATCCATTTCTTCGGGCAATATTCTCTATACGGAGAAAGAGTTCCTGAAGATCAAAAGGTTTCACGAGATAGTCATCCGCGCCAAGAGAAAGTCACTCGATACGATCAATCTGTTTTCCGAGAGCGGTGAGAAATAAAAATGGTATACGAATATGTCGACTCTGGAGCATGCGGACGAGTGCGAGTCCATCGATCTGTGGCATCATGCGATCGATGATCAGGAAATCGAAATTTTCTCGTTGTATCATATCAAATGCATCGGCTCCGTTCGAAGCAATACTTGTTTTATATCATTTTGCGGTGAAGTACAGAGAAATATTTTCCGTGATATCAGGATTATCATCGATGATCAATATATGAAGCATAGAAAGGAAAAAGAATATAGAAAGAGTGTAAGTTTTTATGGAAATAATACAAGGTATTGCCCATAACCTGAAGCTTTGAGTTGATCTTTAGGTATAAACTTCAGTGCAGCGGAATTCATACAATAACGTCTTTTTTTATACTCGACGGGTCCGTCGATAAATAAATGACCCAGATGTGCCTGACTGGATTTTGATCTAATTTCTGTTCTTTTTTCTTCTGGATCACTCATATCTGGTCGATACGAAAGTATCAGTGGCTTGATCGGACGAGCAAAAGTTGCCCAACCCGTATGAGAATTATATTTATCACGAGAAGAAAAAAGTGGAGTTCCATCGATGATATCGACGTAGATTCCATCATCATAGTTCTCCCAATAAGCATTGTCATATGCAGGTTCTGTGAAACTCAGTTGCGTCACAAGATAAGAAATATATGGCAACTTATCTTTCAGAGATACATCTCATACAGCCCAAGTCTGAGAGGAGATACCGAGAGAAAGAACGAGAAGGAGTGAAGAAAAAAGTTTTCGCATAGAAAGAAAAGTAAATATATCAGAAATTATAGAAGAAGCATATTAACAACGGATTAACAGTGAAAGAGAGAAGAAATACTTTGGTGTTAATCTAACGTTAATATCGAATCATATAGTCTTTTCTGTGCTTGCACAAATTTTACTTTTTTTCTTTTATCATATGAAAAAGATCGTTGCCCTTGGAGTTACTACTCTTATCGGACTTTCAAGTCTCGGTGTTTCCGCTGCAGAAATGGGAGGAAGCATGATGATGAATTCAGACATGAATATGTCTATGTCATCAGGAATGATGAATACATCTATGCAGATGAGTACAAAATTGAAACCTATGACCACGATTGCAATTGCAAAATGGCTTGGATATTCATGGAAATCTGATCGAAAAATGCTTGCTCAAATGGCAGGAATAAGCGGATATCGTGGAACCTATGCTCAAAATATAAAACTTCGAACATACCTCGTTCAAGTTGCAAGTGAAGGAGTTATGGTTGGTGGTGCGAGCATGGTAAAGACTCGAGATATTGTCGATAATGCCGTTCGAGCGAACAATGTTACGACTGTAGTTGCTGCTGTCAAAGCTGCTGGACTCGTAGATACACTCAAGAGTGCTGGACCATTTACAGTATTTGCACCAGATAATGCAGCCTTTGCAAAACTTCCTGCAGGAACCGTAGAAACACTCGTGAAACCTGAAAACAAAGCGACTCTCGTAGATATCCTTACATACCACGTCGTTGCTGGAAGATATACAACTGCCGATCTCAAAGACGGTATGGAACTCACAACGGTCGAAGGAAAAAAACTCATGATCAAGAAAGATGCTACTGGAAAAATCTGGATCAATGGATCAGCTATGATCGAAACCGCTGATGTTATCTCTACAAACGGAGTGACTCACGTGATCGACACGGTTCTGATGCCGACAAAATAATTCCCGAAAAAA
>CANBWW010000058.1 GCA_947373235.1 Candidatus Altimarinota bacterium
GCTGGAAAGAAATGGGATACATCTATGAAAACTTGAGAAGTTTATAGACGATGGATTATTGATAAAAAAACAAGGAAATATACAACTGACAAAACCTTGAATTTTCCTTGTCGACCATATAATGAGCGAACTAATCACATAAGCCGCCATAGCTCAGCTGGTAGAGCGCATCCATGGTAAGGATGAGGTCTCGGGTTCAAGTCCCGATGGTGGCTCCAGTTCATTTTCATACATTCACTAGGTCACATAAACCCAAAAAGAGCTCTAATTAGAGCTCTTTTTTTATGAAAAATATGTTGGTATATAAGGAAACTATAAACTGAGGATTTTTCAATTCAAATTTTGCAACTTTTAGAAAAACATGATACAGTAAGAATATAATAATTTCTTCTTATGGATTCCTCACTTTTTATAGGACTTCTTTTAGCAATAATCCTCGGTGGGCTCATCGGAATCGAACGAGAACTTCCTCGAACATGAGTCAATCCAAAAAATTCTGTTGGCTTTGGAGGAATTCGTAGTTTTGCTGCCATAGCATTTTTATGAGCCATATGAGTACAGATGGATCATGTTATGCAAACACACGTTTGGTCTATTATGGGATTTATCGTTTCCAGTATTTTGATTATTTCTTCATATCTTTATAGTGCTTTTTGACTGAAAAAAATGGGATCAACAACGGAATACGCAGCATTTCTCACATATTTTATAGGAATGCTCGCGATGTCATGAGAATACATATTTTCGGTTATAGGTGCTATTATCTTGCTCTTACTATTATCTATAAAAACACAACTCGAAACTCTGAAAGATCGGTTTTCACGCCAAGAACTGGGTGATACATTGAAATTTGCAGTTATTTCACTCGTATTTCTTCCGATCCTTCCCGATCATAAGTACTCACTTCTGAATATCATCAACTGGTTTTATCATGGACAACTCTCTTGGGCGCATCCACTTTTGACAACACAATTCTTTGATCCGTATAGTATTTGGCTTTTTGTTGTCATCATGACGGGCGTGGAATATATCGGATATATCCTTTCGAAAGTAATCGGTTCAAAGTGAGGTATTATCGTATCTGGGGTGATCGGTGGAATCATCTCTTCAACAGCAACAACGATCGCTATCACGAGAAAAAGTATAGAAAATCCTGAAAATAGAAATTCTTATGTAGTCGCCACTCTGGTTGCCTCTTGTATCATGTTTATACGTGTCGTTCTAATTGCTGGTATTATCGATCCAAAATTGATAGAAAATATCTTGATCCCAGCTGGAGCTATGTTTCTGACACTTGTATGAACAGCACTTTATTTTTTCTTACAACTAAAAAATGAACCGACAAGTACAGAACCAGAACTCGAAAAAACTCATGAACATGAGAGTCCGTTTCAGATATTCCCAGCTGTAAAATTTGCAGGGATGATAATCGTCATAAAGTTCATATCTATGGCTGGGATCATATATCAATACTTTATACCCCCAGCAGTTTCTAATTATACACTTGGGCTCATATCAGGACTGATAGATATTGATCCGCTCATTCTTACGATTGCTGGTGAATCAAAATCTGGAGCACTTTTAGGAATCATAGCAGCCAGTACCATACTCATAGCTATGATGTCAAACAATGCGGTAAAAGGCTCGATAGCTTACAGATTCTGAGATAAACAGTATGGCAAAAAAGTACTCCTTGCATTTGGGATCAATATTTTAGTCGGAATCATAATGATCATCAGTATGTATATACTGAAAAAATAGACTTCCTTTATATTTAAAAAATACCCTTAAGGGTATTTTTTAAATCTTTCATTCTAGAATCATAGTTACTACTTCAAGTGGTGTATAGGCCGATTTTTTGAGAAATCCATCAGCTCACATAGCCCGTGCTTTATTCTCCTCATCCACTCATTCGAGATTCGAATTAATGATCACTTTTGTATTGAGGGAAGTATTATTTTTAAGAGCTGTGAGCATCTCAAATCCATCCATATTCGGCATCATCAAATCAAGAAGGATGATATCTGGCTTAGCACTCGCAGCCTTTGCGATACCCTCGAGCCCATCAAAAGCAGAAATAACGGTACATCAAGCCTGAGAAAACGCAATCTGATACATCTCATTAATACTTTTATTATCTTCGATGATTAAGATAATTTTTGGTATCTGTGGAACAGTCATCTCACCTTCAAGTACTTTTTTTATACGATCAAGTATGATACTATTTTCTGTACCAGATCGGAATACTTCGATTCACTCAGTACTCTCTGCAAAACTCGAACGAATAAACAAAAATGGATGGGCTGGGAATATTTTATTGATCATCTCTATTTCTTCTGCTTTCATCAAACCATCCAGAAAAATGGCATCGGGTTTTTCATCGAGAAATGATCCAAATTTTCATTTATCTGGAACAACTCGTACATTATATCCAGAGCGGAGGAGAACAGCGAGGAGATGATCATCAGTCGTGAGACAAAGGATTGTATACATAGGAAAATATTAAGAATGGTTCGAATAAGGAAGAAAAACCGTCATACGCGTACCAGCATTTTGTGCAGAATCTACGAGAATCTCACCACCAAAATGAGTGATCACTTCGCGTATAAGATGGAGGCCGAGACCACTTCCCTGTATACTTTTTTTCGTATAGTCCTGATTACTCGATTGTGAAAATTTTTCAAAAATATGAGCGAGCGTCTCTTTGGTCATACCAATACCAGAATCATTTACCATGATTTTTAAGAATGGAACTCACTCTTTGATATCATCCTCAAGCAAAACTTCTACGTTTCCATTTTGTGGAGTGAATTTATAGGCATTCGAAAGAAGATTGTTCATTATAAGAGTCAATTTACTCTTATCTGTATAAAGAGTATCTATTTTGGAGTTATCTGTCAATATAAGCGGGATATTTTTTTCAAGATAAAGACTTGTAAAATTATTGATAATATTTTTTATATGTTCGTGATGATCAATATATTCATAAGTAAAGACCATACGACCCGCTTCGAGTTTGGAAATATCGAGAATATTATTTACGAAACTAATAAGTTCTTCTGTACTGGTATAGATCTGTGTCATATATTTCTTTTGTTTTTCGTTCAGTTGTCAGAAAGTTCATTTCGAAAGCATATCGGAATATCACTTGATGATCGTCATCGGTGTCCGAAGTTCGTGTGAAGCAATCGCCAGAAATGTATCCTTATTGGCATCAACCTCTTTCAGATTTTCATAGGCCTTCGCCAGTTCATCATTTTTTTGAGTCAATTCCTGAGTTCGTTCTTGTACCTCCATACGCAGATCATGATTATGAGCGAGTATCTGAAGTGCAAGTGAAAGCTTCAGAAGCATCTGAGAAAGGAGATTTATATCTTCTTGAGTATACACTTTTTCTGATTGTTTTGGTCAGATCGTAAAAAATCCAATCACATGATGACCAGAACTATAAAGTGGAAAAATAATTTCCGCATCTATAGGGGATGCAACTCATATATAATCATGAGTATCACGTATAATTGGGGTTTTTCTATGAGAAAAATATTCGATCAATTTCGTATATTGTTCCATCTCCATTCGATCATACAGTGAAATTTTTCAATTTTTTACAAAATGAATAAAATACTGTCGTAATGTTTTTTCGATGTCTGCAACTGTATCGGAAACTTTTGTTTCATTTAAAAATGCATTTACGGAGGATTTTAAAATTTGACGATCTTTTGGACTAAAAAAATTTTTTGTAGAATCTGCCTGATACATCAAGAAAGACAAAACATTCCCAAAAAAATACAGAACGGATAATTTTAAAGTGACGACTGAAATGACTGCTTCAGCACCAAAAATAAAATAAAGAATAAATGCAAGTATCAACATACTAAAAAGCATACTCGAAAATAATCGCAACACTCGAAGAACTGCATTACTCATATCAAAAAACTGATACCGAAGAACTGCATATCAGAGAAGTGCTGGATATCAAGCAAGAATAATCGTTCACCATTTATATTTATCGATCCCAAAAACTGGGAGATAGAAAAAAATCCCCCCGATTGTTCCTATAAAAAGAGAGGTAAAGAAAAAGAAAATCTGCCTCTGTTGAGGATGTGAGACTTTTTTATAATATCTCAGCGAGATAAAAATCGAATACGAAAGAACTATAAAAAGAAAGGCGATAAAAGAAAAACCCCAATCTGAAATAATAGTATCATAATAATTCCAAGAGGTACTATAGTAAATGCCAACGACCAGATATCAGAAAGCATCCAGAAGGATAAAGAAAAAAGAAACGATATAAATCGTCCTTAAAAATAAGGACGATACGGGTTTCTGTTCAGAAAGAATAACTGCTGTCAAATGAAGGATAATCGCAGGAGTCAGAATAATACCGATATAAGCAATTCTCCATAAGATCAGAAGAGCATCTGTATATTCAGTTGAAATCCCAGCAAAACATACGGTAATACCAATAACAAGCATCCATACGAAAGAAGAAAATATGAGAATATTCAGAATATTTTTTCTTTCGACCAAAATAACCATGATCGACATGATGGCACTGATCAAGGCCGTGATGAATCCAACGATAACGATATACGACATAATGAAACTCTACCACAAATTTTGAAGAGATGCAAAATTTGTGAACTTTGACTTGCTTTTTATTCCTTTTTCTTATAATCCAAGACATACAGATCCCCGAAAGGGGATTTTAAAATGGAAATTGACGAAAGGGGAAAATTTTATATAATTCCCTCGTTTTATATGAATGATACCTTCTTTCTTTCTATTTTTTCCTTTCATTTATTTTTTCACTTCCCTTATGTTTGATTTTATAAAAAATGCACTTGCAGAACTCACTCATGTTGTCTGGCCAACACGAAAAGAAAGCATCAAATACATGACCTACACGATCGGAACTATCGTGATCGTAGGAGTCTTCCTCGCTATTCTTGGATATTTTATTAGAACTGGTATGACTTTTACTCGTGATCAATTCCCTCACACGCCAGTAAATACATCTGTATCAGGAGAAGATCTTGCTACCAAAGCTGATCTCAAGCAACTCGAAGATCTTGCAAACGCAAGAAAAGCTCAAAGTGGTTCTATCACTGTTCATACAGGTTCTGCATTGACTGGAGCGATTCGAACTGGAACTGGTAAATAATTTTTTTCTATTCTCTAATATTTTCTTTCTGTATTTATGTTTGATTTTTCCAAAAAAGAACAAGGTGAATGGTACGTAATCCGAGTGATCTCAGGAACTGAAGAAAATGTACGCCAGTCTCTCATGCAGCGTCGTGAAGCATTTGGCTTAGAAAACTTTATCCTGGATGTTTTCGTTCCAAATCATGACTCTGTCTCTGTTCGAGCATGAGGAAAAAAAGTTCTCAAAAAGAAAAATATTTTTCCTGGATATATCCTCGTCTCGATGATCGTCACGAACGAATCTTGGTACATCGTGAGAAATACTCCAAACGTAACTGGTTTTCTTGGTGCTGGTACTGTACCAGTGGCAGTGAGTGGGGCTGAACTCGAACAACTGAAATGAATCCTCGAAGAAAAAAGTGAAGAATACAAGACAGACTTACAGATCGGAGATTATGTAACGGTTAAAAATGGTCCATTCGAAGGAAGCGAAGGAAAAGTACTCGAAGTCAATATTACAAAATGACTGGCAAAAATCGAGATCAACCTTCTTGGTCGAGATACTCCCGTTGAGATTGAATTTGCAAGTATAAAAACTGTATAATCATACACCATCTATTCAATGCGCATTGCCCTTATTCTTCTTTCCATTCTCGCTCTTGTCTTTATCGGAAGTATCTCTTGGTCACTCATCGGTCAAGGATGAGGTCTGAATTTGAAGAAAAATACAGATACAACGAATCCATCAGG
>CANBWW010000059.1 GCA_947373235.1 Candidatus Altimarinota bacterium
GTTCCCAGATCGAGATCGTAGTTCATTTTTTCCACACCAAAAGCAACGAGCAGGAGTAGTCCGATACCGATCGCAAAACCAGTCTTGATAATCTTGAACCACCAAAGTATAAACACGATCACACCGATACCAACGATAAACCAAAGACGAGTCGATTTTGTATTTCGAGCTGTTTCGGCTGCTTGTTTAACTTCTGCGAGAGTCATAGAAAAAAAGTGAAGAAATAGTATTTCTGATTATATATAAAAAAATGCGAATGCAAGATAATGAAAATCCTTCCAAATATTTGGAAGGATTTTTGTTACGCTTCTGACTTTTCTTCAGTGTGAATAGGTTTCATAAATGGAAAGTACTGCACTTCACGGATTGGTTTATCTTCGAGAAAAGCAAACAGTCTTTCTCCAAAGCCAAATCCACAGGTTGGAGGCATCCCGTGTTCGAGCATTTCTACAAATTCCCAGTCCGGCATCATCGCCTCTTCATCACCATCCGCGAGTAGTTCTTGTTGAAGTTCGAATCTTCTTCTTTGGTCGAGCGGATCATTGAGTTCTGAGTATCCATTTCCGATTTCTGATCCACCGAGGATCACTTGAAAACGTTCTACGACGGACGGATCTTTTTGTGATTTTTTGGCAAGTGGAGAAATCAGAGCTGGATGATCGACTAGAAATGCAGGTCCTGATATTTGTTTTCGTGTGTATTTCCAGAGTGTATCTGTGAGTCTTTCACGATTCGTTCCATCGTACTTCACTCAGAGTGCTGTGAGTTTGTTTTTCATCTCATCGTCGGTAGCCGTGAGGATATCGATCCCAGTTTTTTCTCGAACTGCCGAAACATAGTCGACTTTGTACCATTCATCTGCAAGATCGAATTCATGACCGCGGGCAGAAAATTTTGTTTTTCCATAGACTTCTTTCGCGATGGTTTTATACATTTCTGCTACGAGCTTCATCCCGTCGGTGTAGTCCGCATAAGCCCAATAAAATTCCATATTTGTAAATTCCTGAAGATGATCGGGACTTGATCCTTCATTTCGGTAGGCTTTTCCGATCTCAAAAGTTTTAGGAAATCCTCCCGCCATCAGTCTTTTTTGCCAAAGTTCCCCGATCGATATACGGAGAAAAACATCTGTGTCGTAGTCGTTATGATGCGTTGCAAATGGTCGTGCTTCTGCACCGCCCGTCGTGTGTTCGAGACTCGGAGTATCGACTTCAAGGAATCCTTTTGAGAGGAGGAAGTTGCGAGTGGTGTTCCAGAATTTACTTTTTCTATAAAAAAGAGCTCTGAGTTCGTCATCAGTTGCCATATCGAGATAACGTTTTCTGTATCGTTCGTCTCCGTCTTCGATTCCATGCCATTTTTCTGGAAGTGGTCGGATCGCCTTCGTGAGAAATGTGAATTCTTTCACAAAAAGTGTGAGTTCTCATTTATGAGTATAAAAAAGTTCTCACTTCACGCCGATAAAATCTCAGAGATCAATCAATTTTTCCGCAAACTTATATGCAGATAGGTCTTCTCAAAGTATTTCTTTTCATACTCCATCCACATTGATCGAACAGTTTTCTCGAGCAAAAAGAATCTGCATTTTTCCAGTTCCATCAGAGATCGTAGCAAAACAGATCTTCCCAAAACTTCTATGGAGGAGAACTCGACCAGCAATGCTTGTCTCATCTGTGGGAGTTGGTATGATAGCTTCTATCGTTCGAAATCCTGAAACTCCACCTTCTTCAAGTTTTGCAGGATATTTTATTGCTATTTCGCTGATCGGACTCGTGATGTCGAATTTCGTTGCAAAAGGATTCACTCCGAGTGATTTTATCCGTTCGAGTTTGGCGATGCGATCGATAGTTTCTGATGAATATGCGGAAGTGGACATAAAAAATATTCTAAAAATGTGTGTAAATCCCTGTCAATATACAAAAAAGAGGACAAAAGGCAAAAATTAGTTTTTGTTTTCTATGAGTGTTTCATGGAGGACATCGATGGCATTCTGAAGGTTTTCTGAGCTGACACCGATCGTAACTGCTCGTTGTCCTCGTGACTGAGAAAGACACTCGATGTCGATATTTGCATCTGCAAGTGCTGTCGAGATTTTTTCCATCTGTCCTGGATGGCCAGTGAGATTATCCCCAATACAATAGATGAGTCAGAGATTATTTTTTATACTTACGCTATAGTCTTCTCCGATTTCTCCTTGGAGTTTGTTTTCGAGAGTTTTTTTGGTAGCTTCATCGAGATGATGATAGGTCGTAAGTGTGAACTCTGTTTCTGATGAGACGATACTATCGATCGATATATTCTCTTTCGCAAGGACATCACTCACTCTTGCGAGAAGTCATGGTCAGGACATGGAAAATCCAGAAATAGCGATCGTACTTACGTGATCTCTTCCATCTATAAACTGGATGCCCGATTTTTCTGATCACTTTTTTGAGATCACACTTTTTGGTGCATCTTTTTCAAATGGATTATACACCCATACAGGAATATTATTTTCCACGAGATCACGAGTGATCGTATTTTCGTTTAGTACTTGTGCATTGGCACCACGTGCACCCGTGATCTCTGCTGCAGAATAATAAGAAAGATTTTCTAGTATCTGTGTATTATTTCTATTAGTTGGATTGGATGAGCGGAGTGCATCTTGTTTTTGTATATGGAGGATAGAGTTATGTCCCAGCTCTGCGAGTCATACCGCCACTCGTTCCGCCATCTTATCGGTGTATCACCGACCATAGGCACTAAGAATACTTTGGTTCGCTACCGAAACATATCCTGGAACAATCATAATCCCTGTATTGATTCACTGATCTACTCGCATTCCGATTTCTTTTTTGAGAGTTTCTGAAAGAGATGTATTTGTTTTTAATATGCGATGATCGATGAGGGTATTGGCGATCTGAAAACGTGTATCGAGAAGGTGTGAGAGAATATGCGCAGACATCACTTCTCCATATCCGATGAATCTTTGTTCTTGTACTGATGTGAGAGCTTGTTCCAGGATATCAGGTGAAAATGCGAGATCATACGGAAAGTATGAAGAGAAAAGAAATCTCAATTTTTCCTCAAGATCGGGATCATACATCTTTGCTTCTTTGAGGGTTTGTATATGTATTTGAAAAAGATTTTCCAGTATTTTGGATGATTCATTCATGCCAGAAATATTGTATACTTGTTGAGCTCTCATTAATTCATCGGTGGTTTTCAATTGTCACCTGGTTCTGAGTGCTGATATGGCGACAGCTATTTTACTCCCATCTTGATTTTCTCTCGCGAGCCACTCAGCCGTGCGTGGATCCGATGCATTTTCTCCTCCGATTTTTATAACGTGCGTGTTCATAGATAGAAAAAATGAATAAAAAGTAAAAAACTCAAAATAAAACCTCTCCTTTTTTCGGAGAGGTTCAGATTGCGAGAATTCACAACAAAGAATCTATCCGAGAGGAGAGAAAATCTTTTTCGTGATGATCGTGTTTCTATGAGTCATATTTCGAGTATAGGGAAAAGATTGATAGAGTCAATTTTTTGACAAATAAATCTAAATATATAAAACCTATAAGTCGATGTCAGGTAGTGGTTTTCACGATCTGATACGATGGTAGTTTTCTTTCTTTTTGGAGGTGGGTATGAAATACGACCGCAAAGCCGTTTTAGTTACGACAATTGCTGTTCATGCTAAAATCGGTGGTGGTTCAGGTGATTAATCCCCTGAACCCACATAAAACCCAAGTCTGACTTGGGTTTTTTATTTCTTGTTTTGCTTTTTCAGACTTCCTTTTTATACTTTTCTTATCTTTCTGGATTTTTATTCGGGAAGCTCAAAAAATATCTTAATCTAAACTTCTATGTGTTGAGTATTTGGTTATCTTGGACAGTCTGGAAAAGCATCGATAGAAGTTCTCGCAGGTCTACAGCGACTGGAATATCGTGGATATGACTCTGCTGGAATCTGTGTTCTGAATCACGATCATCAGATCGAAGTGATCAAAGCCGTGGGAAAAGTCTGAAATCTGAAACTTCGAACCGATAGTTATGAGCTCGGAAGTTATCATGCTGGGATCGGGCATACTCGCTGGGCGACTCATGGATGAGTAACCGAGGCAAACTGTCATCCACATCTTTCTCAGTCTGGAAGATTTGTCGTGATTCATAACGGTATCATAGAAAATTATTCCGAGATAAAAGCTGAACTTATAGAAAAGGGATACAGTTTTCAGTCGGAAACAGATACAGAAGTGACGGTAAAACTTTTTGAAGATATATTCGATGGAGATCATCTCTCGACGATGAAAAAACTAGTAAAACGTCTTCATGGTGCCTATGGACTCGTATTTCTCGATCGTGAACATCCGGATCGGATTTTTGGTTCAAAAAAGGGAAGTCCCATGGTGATCGGATTTGGAAAGGATGAAAGATTTATTTCTTCTGATTATCGTTCGTTGATCGGACTGATCGATGATTATATTATTCTCGAAGATGGAGATATATTTCTCGTGACTCCGACGGAGTATACGGTTCTTTCTGAAGAAATCTCTACGGATCGAAAACATCACGGTGTCGATGAAAGTGAGAAACCTGTGGAACTCGGTGACTATCCACACTTTATGCTGAAAGAAATCTTCGAACAGCCAAAAGTTCTCGAGGATGTTTGGCGAGGTCGGGTGAATTTTGATACGCATGAACTCCATTCTGAAACACTTCTTGCACTTGGAGATAGTGAAATCGAGCGAATTGTGATCGTCGCATCGGGAACGAGTTACCACTCTGGACTCATGGCGAAGTACTATTTCGAGGAGTTTGCAGGTATTCCTACTGAAGTCGTGGTTTCTGCTGAATTCAAATACAAACGCAAGTTTGTAGACTCGAGAACGCTCCATATTTTTGTTTCCCAGTCAGGAGAAACAGCCGATACGCTCGATTCGCTAAAGATCGTGAAGGAACAAGGTGGACAGGTATTCGGGATCGTGAATGTTCCAGGTTCATCGATCGCGCGCGTCGCTGAACAAGGACTCTATACTCGTGCTGGTACAGAAATCGGAGTTGCCTCGACGAAGGCATTTACGACACAGGTTGCGTGTTTTCTCCTCATGGCACTCTATTTGGGAAAGAAACGAGGACTCGACTACAAGAAATATCGAGAAATCCTCGACGGACTGAAAAAACTCCCAGAAGCGATGGAATGAGCTCTCCTTCGTGGAGAAGGGATTCGGAAAATCGCAGAAAAATACTCGGTTTATAAAAATTTCTTCTTTCTCGGACGACTCTATGAACTCCCGATCGCGATGGAAGGATCACTCAAACTCAAGGAAATCAGTTATATTCACTCGGAAGCGTACGCTTCTGGAGAACTCAAACATGGTTCTGTAGCTCTCATAGATGAGGATTTTCCGACGATCATGGTGGATTGAGGGTGAGTAATCTCAGCCAAAAATATCTCTTCCGTACAAGAAGTAAAGGCACGAGATGGAAAAGTGATCGGAGTGATCACTGACGGTGATAAAAATGAAAAAATGTACGATGATGTCCTCTTATTCCCTTCCACTGGTGTTCCAGAGATTGACCCATTTGTGGAGATGATCATCCTCCAGCTCTTCTCATACTATACAGCACTGACACTCGGACGTGATATCGATAAGCCGAGAAATCTAGCAAAAAGCGTGACGGTAGAATAATTTTAATATTTAAAGGATTCTTCTGGAACATATGAAGTATTAATACATTTCTACTTTTGTGTTTTCTTTGCGCCCAATATTGTCTATATTGTATGATGGGAATCGAACTAGATTCCAGAAAATTTTGTATTCTTCATTTCGTATTATCAGAAGTGCTATATGCTGACTGAGCATAATTATTTC
>CANBWW010000060.1 GCA_947373235.1 Candidatus Altimarinota bacterium
TTTTTATACAGTTCAAGAAGAGGATTTTTTTCATATCCAAGAGTGGAATAGTACGGCATAAACTATTTTCAATAAGAAATGGTATCAATAATATTTTGTTTTTCTTCACTGGAAACTTTTTGTGGACGATATTCTACAAAATCATAGTATCCAGGATGGTCTTCTCCGAGAATGTGATGCGGTTGATGAAGCCAGATACCACCACAGATATCATTGAGATCACATTTTTTACATGCTTCTCATTTATCATGCAAAAACCAAGAAGTCGGTTGCTCAGCAACTCAACGTTCATCTAAAAAGTGAATTCTTCTTTCTTCCTTTTTGACGATTTTACGAGTCTCCGTAGAAAAATACTCAAATCCTCTCATATAACAGAGTGGAACGCGTTCCACTCGAAATGTTTTTCAAAGAGATATAAGCAATTGCATACTTCGACGAAGAGGTAGTTCGAAAAGAGAAAAATCAGGGAGTGTAGAAAGAGCCACTTCGGTCTTTCTCATCATGAGAGGATCAAGATTATTCCACACAAAGTGTTCAATCTGAGGAAATTGTTTCATCAGAAACTGAACAGTTATATCGAGATGACTTTGATTATAGTGGTTGATCACGGTATTGATTTGAACACGCATACCGAGTGAAGATGCATTTTGTATAGAAAGCATCAATTTTTTCCAAGATCCGGGCGTATTCGTGAGAAAATCATGAATCTTTGGATTATAGGAATAGACTGAAAAATGTACCAACTCTAATCAGGCATCACTGAGCTTCTTCGTAAAATCAAAATTTGCTGTCATCATACCATTTGAGATCATTCTTGATTCGATTCATTTTTCTTTCGCATAAGAAATCCATTTTGGAAGATCTAGGGAAAGTGTTGGCTCTCCGCCAGTAAAAATAATTCACTTGTATCCACTCACTAAAAAATCATCGATTATTTTTATACCTTCTTCATAAGTTATATTTTGACCATTTGAAGGATTCGAACAAAAATGGCAAGAATTATTGCAATGACGATTTACCTGGATGTATCCTATATTTGCCATTATAAATTTGGGATTGGTTGCAAAATTTTGTAGCCGTAAGAACGAATAAAATTAATATGTATTCATTCACAGTTTTTATTATATTTACAAGATATACATCGAGTAGATTTTTTACGATAGAGGTCCGTTATATATTTTTTTGTATACTTCGTTACGGATTTCTCACCCTCAAGATCACTCTCCCATTCATAGAATCCTTCATTATTCGATGATCGAACACACCGAGGTACATTGACCAAAAATTGATCTTGAGCGAGTGGAAGATGCTTGATTTTCTCTATAAATTCCTCTGCCGTAGAACCATATTTTTCATACACCTGGCTCGGGAATTCCTCTCATCGTAAAACAAGATATTTCTTGTCAGCTGGAATAATATCACTTCACGTCAAGATATATTTTTTACCGTTTTCTGGAAGTTTTGTGTTTTGATGATCTATAAAATCATGACAGTATTGTTTCAAAAAACACACATCACAAGCTTCGCCGAAACAATCTAGCTTTTTTTCACCATGAGAACGAATAAAATTATCAAACATTTCATACATTTCTCATGTAGTTTCAGACTTTATTTTTCGTGGATCTTGGATCAGATCTTCATATCCTTCAAATGCCTCGACTGGAAACCGATTGGTCCACATATTCATACCAGATATTTTCGAAAGCTTCCACGTTTGATGAAGAGGTTCAAGTTTTTCCTCAACTTTATAAAATAATTGATCTTTATACTCTGAAAATCCCCTTCCAAAAGGGATAATCTGGAGAATATCATATTCCATCACCCCAAGTCACATAAAAAATCGGACAATATCTGGAAGAAAATCCACATTGACCTTACAAACGACAATATCGATATTTATAATAATCTGTGGATGATATTTTTTAAGATATACGAGTCACCTGAGAGCTTTCTGAAAAGATCAAGGCGTCGCTGTCAGATAATCATGGAGATTTGCACGATGCCCATGAAAAGAAAATGTTACTTCCCCGATACCCGCGGTGACAACCATATCACAAAATTCTTTCTTTGCGAACATATTTCAGTTCGTCACGGTTTGTACTCGATCATATCCTATAGTTTTTGCAAATTTTATATATTCAGGAAATTTTGGATGGATACTTGCTTCTCATCCGGAAATAATAATACGATTATATTCACCAACCTTAAATCCAGTACGGATTTTCTCGCGAATAATATCATCATCGATCAATTTTCCATTTTGAGCATCTGCATCGAGACAAAAAAGGCACTTTTCGTTACAAGCAGCAGCAATACGCACCCATACACGATTCTCACGAGTGGTTGCCTCTTTCAAGATGAGTGTACTACTGGTCATATTGAATAGTAAAATTTGAAAGTATCTGATTTACATAATATACAGATTTGAGAACATTATGCGAGTATTCTTTCTCAAGACAAATCTGGATTTTTTGTAGATATTGAGTCTGTTCCTCTTCCGAAAGAAGAGAAAAATCAGTATCAAAAACAGAGCCAATCTTCAATTCACTTTTATATTTCTCAAATCTTCCTGCAAGGATCAGATTGGTTCCGTATAGGGAACCATCCGTATCGATAACTATCCCAAAATTAAAAAAACTGGTTGGGGAATAATTTTCAGAATTCACCAGAAATATTGGTTTATGGGCACGCATTTTTTGTATTTTTTGAAATCCATACACCAGGGATTTCAAGGCATCTTTACTCCATTCTACATAATATTCTGGAAGGAAATTAAACGATCGAAATCAAAGTGAATACAGATACTCAAAATTTTCTACCATCGCAGCAACATTTTTTGGTGTGATCACTTGATTCACTCGAAAAAAAGATTCTTCTCATCGAATATTTTCTAATATTTTTATATATTTCGACTCTCCACTTCCGACGACAACTCTGTTTTCATCTGTTGTTTTTTGATCACCATCGAGACTCAGAGTCACGATCATATCACGATCTTTCATCTGCGTTATTTTTTTAGTATCCAAGAGTGATCCATTGGTAGTGACATAGAATTTCGAATTTTGATTCTGAGGAAATCCGTCAATCAAAGTGCAAATACCATGAAACTTCATAGTCGGTTCACCACCAAAAAATTTTGTTTTCGTAAAAGCAATATCTTGGTTCGATAAAAAATCTAAAGATTGCCGAATAACCACATCATTCATATCTTCAGCTCGCTTGTCGATATCACAGTATCGACATCGATAGTTACAGTTGTAGGTAAGGATAAATATAAGTTCCATTAGAAAGGATAAAGATCAAGATACTTTTGAAATACGCCCGTGCAAGGTTTTTCCTTATACGCACAAGAATAACACTTATCGACAAAAATTCTTTCCCGAGAATTATCAGGACTATAGATGTCAATGAGTGTGATTTTTCCCTCTTTATTGGTATAACGTTCGATCGTATTTCTTTCCTGCCAATAGAAATCATTGGAACATTCGTGCAAATCCTCAGGAAGTTTACATAGAGGAATACCGAAAATACGAAAATTCTTTCCATAAAAATCGGCAAGTTTCTTACCAAGAACAATATAAGGAACGATTTCTTCGTACGATACAGATAATTCTCCGTATCGGCTCCGAGCATCTCACTCAGGTGCAACATAGGATATGAGAATATGATCGACTGGATATCCAGTATCTATTATATTTTGAATAATTTTTTCGAGATTTTTATAATTATACCGATTCAGAACGATATTTGTCTGAAAATAATGATTCTTTTGCTTATACATTGCAGAATTTTTACTAATCGGAGGAAATCGTGAAAAATGTAAAGGATCAGCTGTTTGCTCGATACAAGATGCATCATCATACCAATGAATCGAAAGAGAAAGCACGTCTACATATTGGAAAAATTCTTTTGCAAATACATCGCCAGCGAGCATCGTTCCGTTGGTTCCCACATAGATCGTATATCCAAGTTTTTTTGCAAATTGGAGAAGAGAAATGAATTTTGGGAAGAGCGTCGGCTCTCCTCATGTAAAATTTACATAATTAAAACCTTTTTTTGCACGATCAACTAATATTGTTTTGATTTGGAGTTCTGTAAGTGGGGCATGTGCATATTTTCTCATCCGTTCGCTTTCACTACAAAATATACATGCATGATTGCATGTGGTGGTCATATGAAAGTCAAGGGTTTTATGCATAGATACTATCTCCAAAATGATTATAAATTACTTCTCTATACTGGTATTCTCATGATACATATTGAAAGAATTTTGTATTTCAGAGAGTTTTTTATCAACTAAGATTTTATATAAAATTTTTACCTCTGGACTATAGTGTGGAATAAAAAATTCCTGCATAGTCTCCCTATCTGGAAATGAAAAATAAAAATCTTTTTTATTTTGAGAATACATCAAGCATGAAGGGTATTGAGCTATAAGAGACGGGAAATCCATCTCTATGGAAGATCAAAAATGGTGAAGATAACCCTCATTGAGTCATTCTCGAGAAACATTATTCATCAAGAACATGAGTTTTTCATCATACAAACTCATCGGAAGATAGTACTTCTGAAAATCTCTATCCATATATTCATGAATCGATGGATTTTTATACATTCCCTTTCATACTATATAACCAAAAGCTCCTGCACCAAATGCAATGACAGTCTCTCATCGTCTATGAAATGATTCAATATAGTGAGTATGTTCTCGAGTAAGGGTATATTTATTTTTTAAATAAAGCTCCAAAATATGGGCAATCTTAGAGAGAAAAGTGTGTTTTGGATATATATGTTTCCTTTTTGAAAAGAAGTCAGGACTGTATACTGTCTCTTCATAGAGATTCACACTAAAAGATGCAGGATGAAATACCTCACAGAGGTGATCGAGTTGAGTGGCAAATGTGGTTATAGTTTCTCAAGGAAGTCCTATAATAAAATCAAGATGAACTCGAAATCAATATTTATGTATTTTCTGACCAATACTATCTACATAATGATTGTTCTGCCACTCTCTTCATATATTCTTCAATACTGCTTCTTCCGTTGATTGTATACCAATATTCAAAGTATCAATAGAAAGATCTTTCAGTCACTTTAAAATACTTTCCGTAAGAACAATAGGGGTTGCATCGATTTCCCATATTGCCTCTTGATCTATATTAAAGTATCATCGAATACACTGAACAATTTTTTTTAAATTTTCAATTCCAAGGATAATAGGCGTTCATCAACCAATATATATATTCTTAATTGGTTTTGTAGAATACTTCTGTTTGTGAAGTGATATTTCTTGTATGAGTCTATCGGTATACTGAGCAAATAAATCTTTATCATTTGATTCTACGATATCAATAAAACAAAAAGAACATTTTTTCGTACAAAAAGGTACATGTATATAGAGACTCGCTTCTAGATCATTAGTGACAAGCTTTGATATATTTATATCTGAAGGTTCGAGTACTGAAAAAAGAAGAGGTTTTGGATACGCAGAGAACGATTCTGGATATCAACTATTGATTGCATGAATTCTTTGATAAAAATCCTCATGAAATACTGGCTTTATTTTTGATTGTTTTCACATCTTTGGATAAGAAGAGTATTTAATGCATCATCATATCTATATGGAAAAAGTTTCTTGTATGCAAAAAATTTAATCTTTGGATCACTTAAATCTGTCGGAAATGAATAATTTTTATTCTTTATTCAATTTACTAAATCAAGATACAGTCTGCAGGGTTCATCATTCGGTAGACATTGATCAGTACCAGAAAGGAGAGACTGCATCAATCGAATATTTTCTTTTGGAGTGTCAGGCATTTCTTGAAGTAAACCATCTAAATCATCAC
>CANBWW010000061.1 GCA_947373235.1 Candidatus Altimarinota bacterium
ATTACTTGGAATAAAAAATATATATAATTGAAGTCAATATTCTTTCTTTTGACAAAAAGAGGTATTTTTTGCTTAATATAAGTAATTTTTTATGGTTCCCTCTTCCATTTCTCTGTGAATTTGGTCACTTCATAGGGTATAAAAATCTGAAAATCATAAAAAAGAGCTTTTACTCCTTATACATTTCCTATATGATACACACAAAAAAGTATGCTGCAGAAGCTTTTGGTACAATGGTTCTCGTTCTTCTTGGTTGTGGAGCTGCTGTTCTGAGTGGACTCGACGTTGGTTGGCTGGGAATCTCACTCGCATTTGGTCTGGCTGTCATAGCGATGGCTTATACAATCGGTGATATATCTGGTTGTCATATAAATCCTGCAATTAGTTTTGGTGCTTGGATTGCTGGTCGGATAAAAGGAGGTGAAATGATTGGATATTGGATAGCTCAAGTCGCTGGTGCCATCATAGGAGCTCTTATTCTGATGATCATCGTTCAAAATCTGGGCGGTTCAGCGCATGATGTCAGCAATGGAACCCTTGGATCAAATAGTGCAAATGGATCCATCGGAGCAGCTCTGCTTATAGAAATAGTAATGACATTTATCTTTGTATGTGTCGTACTTGCGACGACTGCAGAAAAAAACGGAGCTGGCTCACTTACAGGCCTTATTATCGGTCTTACGTTGGTAGTTATACATATCGTTTCGATCCGTGTTACTGGAACATCCGTCAATCCAGCCCGTTCTATCGGACCGGCTATCGTTTCTGGTGATGCAGGAGCACTCAAAGATCTCTGGATATTCATCGTCGCGCCCCTCATCGGTGGAGGACTCGCGGGAATAAAGTATCGTTTTTGTAAAAACTAATAAGTAAAGTTTATTAAAAACCTCTTGAAAAATCAAGAGGTTTTTAATAGTTTTTTCGTATATAGATGATTTCTCATTTTTCGGAAAGAGAGAAAATATCCGAAGGTTTTTGATCACAAAGTCATCAATAAATGCCATCTATCTCAGGAAAATATATTTTTGCTTCTTCAAAAGTCTGAGCTTCTTTCTGCCCCGATGGATTCGCAGAAGTGAGAAAAAGTGGATACGTCCCGTGATAGTTTTTCAGAGCAACTTTTCCGACTCGCAGAGAGATTTTATTGTACTGAGTTTCATCGAGAAAATCTGGAAGCAGGAAATTTGGATTTTTAAATCCAACGAAACTCCACGGATGTGGATAGTTTTTCAAATATTCGATCTGCTCATCAGATATATCGATATATCGTTTCATATCCTGAAAACCCTCAACTACAAAAGCCAGTGGTTTCGAAAAATCTCGACCTTTCAGTTGATATATTTTGAGATAATCTTCTCAAGTAAATGCTCAAGAAAGACCATAGCACGTGTCTGTCGGAAGGATCAGGATCATAACTTCTTTGAAAAATAAAAAATTACATAAACATAAATCCAACGATCAGATTCAAAATCGTGAACCAAAACATATATCCACGAGGAGTAATCGTTTTAAGATAATTGGCTCAAAAATGAGAAACTACCAACGTAAGAATGGTCGTCCAGAGAAGATGAATAGGGCTGAGATTCATATATTTAAAAGGTTTCTTGGATGATATTTCTGATTTTGAGAGCTTTTTCAAAATGATCAAATCTTTTCTCACTTATCCACCAAGTCGCGACTTCCTGAAGCATTTCTGTATCTGTATTTTTATTTTCAAAAAAGGCATAAAAAGAGAGTCAGACTCATTCTCATTTTTGAAGAATCTTTTCATCACAAATTCTTATCATTTTTTGCTTTATTTCTTTTTTCATATGCTTCGATTAAAGAATTTCATAACGTAAATTATCCACATCACCTGCACCAAGTAGAAGAATTATCGAAGAATCTGGATTTCCTTTATCATATTCAGCGATCAATTTCGCTGTATTTTCGAGTCATTTTCCATCACGAACCTGTGGCTGATTTTTAGAAATCGCAATCACGAGTTTTTCGATTGTCATCCAGTCGACATCTTCTTTTTTATCACGAGAAAAATAAATATCTGGAATGATGAGCTCATCTACATGGGAGAAACTCAGCGCAAACTCATCGAGAAGTTCGCGAGTTCTGGAATACTGGTGTGGCTGAAAAATAACCAAGAGTTTTTTTTCAGGATATTTTTCATGGATCGCACGAAGCGTCGGCCTAATCTCATTCGGATGATGACCATAGTCAGATATCAAGATATTCCCATTTTGAGTTGTTTTTATGATCTCGGAGCGACGCCAAGAACCCTTATAGGACTCGAGTTTTGAAATGATGATATCATCTTGCATTCCGAGAAGTCTTCCGACTGTATAAGCAAGATAAGCATCCTGAAGCAAATGTTCACCTGGAACTTGCGGAAAAATATTCGGAAGATCCATCGATTTTTCGATCGTGTAGATTTTTTTTACTCCATCAATATCTTCTTCCACACGAGGAAAATAGACGATCTTCCCACTTCAAACAATGATCTTTTTTTCATCGGGAATGATCAATTTCTGAGAATTCTCATCCGATGCAGAAATAAGGACAAAACCAGAAGTCTGATCTACGATGGACTGAAACGCAGAAAGATAGTCTTCGAGATTTTTATAATAATCCAGATGATCAAGATCGATATTAGTGATGACGGTGATATAGGGATGATACTGGAGAAATGACCTCTTATATTCACACGCTTCGATCACGAAATTTTCAGACTGAATCTCGCTATAAAAGTTTGTATTTCCAAGTTGTGGAACCTGTGTTCCGATGATCGCAGAACAACCAGGTGCCGTCGGCATATACGAAAAGGCTCCATTTTCTGGGATTTCTATTGTAGGATTGTCCTGATATTCATTCGCGAGCATGAGCGTCGTCATCGCTGTCGTCGTACTTTTTCCATGAGATCACGTGATCGCGATCCCCTGTTTCGCATTGAAAACCTCACCCAAAGCAACTGGGTAGGAAAGATGACGGATCTGTAAATCCCTTGCTTTCGCAAGTTCTGCATTGGCATAGATCTGCTCTTCAGGAGTAAGATCTGGTTTCGTTATGATCGCTTCCGAGTAGATGACAAGTTCGGTATTTTCAGGAAGATTCTCAGAAGTATGTCCGATCTTGATATCGAAACCTTCTTTTCGGAGGATATCGAGAAATGGAGAATCTGCAGCATCTGATCCAGAAACACTGTAACCAAGATGCTTATAATAGCGAGCCAAAGCCGAGATCCCGATACCACCGATACCAATAATATGAAGATGTTTTTGTGTTCGTAACATACGAAAAAAGTATAGCGAAAAAGATTTTTTAGGCAATTTGAAGTTATTTTTGACAATATATATTTATAGATTATATATAATATAATGAATACTCTCTCTGAAGATCACATAGACCAATCCTTCTGTGAAGATATTGAAACATCCTGGATCAATCTTTTGATTGCAGAACGATACGCAAAATATTCAGAGGAAACAGGGAAATATTATATAGATATTCCAGATGATCTTTTATTTGAGCGATTTCATCACTACTACAATGAAAAAGATGATCTTGGTAAATTTTTTAATATCAAGCAAAAAGAGTATATTAGCCTCAGAGTGTTCGTATATAAACTCAGTGAACTTCATAGTAAAAAAATCTCATGACGTCTTGCATCGATAAAGCAGGATTTATTCTACGGAGTTGACGCGATTATCGGCTATGGGAAAAAACAATCTGTAGGCTTGGATTTTACATTTCAATTAGTGAAACAAGATGACTCCATTGTTCGTTGCCATATGCCGTTCGATACTATAGAAAAGATCAGACGTCGTGTGAAAAATATCATCGACCATGAAAAATTTGAAACAGTTCTCACGGAAGAGATGGAAAAACTCCCATCTGATTTTCATCTAAAGATTGTATACTCAGGAAAGACATACTCACTCTACACACTCATTCCAGCACTCAAAAAAGGAGAGATTCCTTGACAGCATAACTAAATCTTTTTTTTGGTGTGATAAAGATACACATACACGAGCAGTATAAAACTTGAATACAGAAATATAAACTGCCAGAGTCACATAACTCAAAAAATAAATTTCTGACTTTCTTGTTCACGTCCAGCATCCGTAATCGCAAGAACAGAACCATTGGTGATGAGAAGTATCCATAATTCATGAACGATATTTCTAGGATTTTGGATGATATCCCAAGAATTAAACCTCAGAAATCTTCCCACATACACACCAAAATTCCCTATAAAAACAATTGCAATCATATAGATCCAAGCCAGTTTTTTATGAATGTGGATATTCCAATATGTATGTACCATTTCCATGGAAGCATATCCAGCAACGAGTCAAGCAAATGCCATACTCGTTATATAGACCGTATCAAAATAGACCATCTCTGGATGTTCTGGTAAATGTACAAAATCCGTAAGGATATAGAAGCTATTCGGTAGAAAGAGAAACCACAAAAAGAGTCCGATTTTTCTGAGAAATCCTTTTTGTCCGAGAGAAAAAAGTGCAAATATATATGGGAAAAATGCGAGGATCAAGTTCCAAGTGAGTCACACACTCAGATCAAAATCTCCCGTTATAAAAATACGGATCACTGCCAGAAAAACTGCAAACAGACAAAAAATGAGATAAGAAGGCAAATGCATATAATTTGGAAATAATATAAGGAAAGGGTATGGAAAAATCGGAAAAATACAAAAAAATACTCTCTTTCAAAAAAGAGAGTATGGAAAAAGTAATAGATTTATTTTTTCACTGAAACAATACGGACAGTAGCGATATCTGGAGCGAATATATAGCCGTCACCAGCGTTTTTATAATTCTCGGTAATATCTTGTGTGAGTCCGTGTATATCAGTAATCTCAACTTTCTGGATATCACAGTGGTCGATATTATTTTGACAGATATCAGCAGCGGATATCTTATAAAGAGCTGTCGTAGAAGATTGATCAGCGATCGATCTCGTGATCACTCTTTTCTTTCCTGGAACCAGATCAGAAGATACAAGAGTGGATTTTTTCGGAAGATGCAATCAGATAATCACCGTGTCACCAGCTACTACATTCATCTGAGGAGAGAGACACTCAACTCGCATCATACGAGCCATCTCTCTCGTACCACGGATAAAGAGAAATGGAGTATCGACTCCGTTGATTTTTCCATTTTTCAGAAGACTATTTTTTGATTTTTCATCGACCACTCGATCTTCTTTAGTGCTCATAAATGTCTGAATTGCAGTATTTTCTAGAAAAACGCCATTTTTCTTGGTAGGAATACAGATATAGGAAGAAGTACTCAATGGGATCTGACCATCAGGATTCCAATAGAGACCATCAAGGGAAAAAGAAGGTGGGATAATCTCACCTGCACCATTAGTCAGAGTACCATATGCTGCAAGATTTACTCATGCCATACTCGTAGCATAGGACTCACCCAAGATAAGAGGACTCGTCACTTCCCAGGTATTTGCGGCGAATGATTGGGAAAAAGAGAAGATGAAAAAAGTAGCTATAAAAACTGGAAGAATACGAACAAAAGACATAGAGGAAAAGGTATTTGATAAAAATCTACACAAAAACTATAGAAAAAAATTTGCAAAAATAAATAAATAAATAAATAAACTCCGTCTTGCAAATATACGAAAAAATATGTCTAAGATATGTTTTTAGATATTTGCATCCT
>CANBWW010000062.1 GCA_947373235.1 Candidatus Altimarinota bacterium
GCGATTTTCTATTTCTTCTCCATCGAGCCTTCCGTGAGTGATAATAATACGTGGTTTCTTGTTTTCATCCAGAATCATTTCGATTTCTTTTTCTACGCTTTCCATTCCACGGATACGATTCACTACTAAGATGACTTGTCCTCCACGATTGAGTTCATAGTTGATTGCATGGCGAAGAGTGGCTTCGTTCCATGCCGAGACAATCGTTTCGATCGGTTTTTTGAGTTTTGGTGGAGTGGTGAGAAGGGAGATTTTTTTCAGTCCAGAAAGGGCGAGATTCAAACTACGCGGAATCGGAGTAGCTGAGAGGGAAAGTATATCGATATTGGCTCGGATTTTCTTGATTCGTTCTTTATGACTCACTCAAAACTTATGTTCTTCATCGATCACGAGAAGTCCGAGTTTTTTCCACTGGATATCTTCGGAAAGGAGTCTATGCGTTCCGACCACAATATCTACTTTTCCATTTTTCATGGATTCAAGAGTATTTCTGACTTCACTTGGTGAACTCATACGCGTCAAGATACCGACACGAACTCAGAAAGTTCCGAGTCTTTCGAGAAATGTCTCATAGTGTTCATCAGCAAGAACGAGAAGAGGGGAGATTACCGCCACTTGATATCCAGAAAGGATCGCTTTATAGATAGCATTCATCGCTACTTCTGTTTTTCCGAAGCCGACATCACCCGATAAGAGTCGATCCATCGGTTGTTCCGATTCCATATCGCGAAAGATCTCATTTATATTCGCAAGCTGATCCATCGTATGTTGGTACGGGAATGCTGCGAGGAATTTCGCTTCTTCTTCTGGGAATTTTCCAAACATAATTCCTTTTTTGAGAACTCTTTTTGCTTCGAGTTCGATAAGTTCTGCGGCTATTTTTTCTAGTTCTTCATCGGTTTTTGAGAGTGTTTTTTCCCACTCTTTTCAGGAAAGTTTCGTGAGTTCGGGTTCGAGTTCTCAGATATATTTACTGACTCGATATACTTCTGTCAGTGGTACGAAGAGTTTGTCTCATCCAGCATAGTGGAGTTCTATATATTCACGAGCGATTTCTCAGAGTTTTTTGGTGATGACTTGGTCAAATCGGGCAATCCCATGTTCCCGATGCACCACATAGTCTCCGGGATTGAGCGAAAGAAGGAGATCGAGATTTTTTGCGATAGATTTCTTGGTTCTTGTTCGGACAAATATTTCTCCGATGATATCATCCGTGATAAAAATATTTGGAACACCATCTATTTTTTTCGTACACTCAAAACTCTGCAGTCCTGATTTTGATATATTTGTGATCTTGATATCAGAAAGTCCGTTGTATTCAAGAAATTCGTGGAGTGATTTTTCGTATTTTGTTGCGATAACTATATCTTCTCATTTTTTCTCTCTCAGAAATGCAGAAAGTCCATCTATATGAGGAATATCTGGTATGGATATATCGAGGCTCTCTGCGAATTCACTATGAAAATCCGTAAAATATATGCGAATTTCTTGTTTTTGAAGAATTCACTCTGTGTTTAATATTTCAAAAAGCTCTTTCTTATAAGACAAGAAATCACATCCGATAACGGCGATATTTCCGGAGAGAAGTCTGGTGAGTTCACTATTGAGTACACCTTCTTTTCGTTCGATTTCTTCCGGGATGATCCTCGTGGAGAGGGATATATCATCTCGAAATACTCTTTCTCCGGTTTTTTTTCGTTCAATGATCGAGTCGATCTCAGTATCGAACCACTCGATACTATAGATAGATGCAGAATATGGATCAAAAATATGGAGGATTCCTCAGTCTTTTTTATAGATTCCAGGAGTATCGAGCGATTCTCCATATAGGTAACCCATTTCGATAAGTTTTTCTATAGCATTTTCTTCGCTTATTTTTTCTCATCGCTTGAGAGTGAAAACAGTTTTCCGTTTGAGATATTCTATAGACCCAATTGTTTCCAAGAGTCTCGGATGGATAATATATGATCACTCTTCTGTATCGACGACTGACCAAAAATCGGCTATTGATTCGACTGAGTGCCAGTGGGTACTAATAATCTTATCGCTAAAGTTTGCAAGGATCGATCTATCTCACTCACTATCAGAGATGATGATATTTTTCTTTCCGACAAAAAGACTCTTCAATAGGAAGAGTCGGGCGGTACTACAGGTAGAGTGAGAAAAAGTTTTCAAAATGAGAAATGAGAAGAAATGAAAGAGAAGTTATACTTTCATGATTTCAGCTTCTTTTTCCTTAAGAAGAAGATCGATTTCTTTTATAGAAGCATCAACGGCTTTTTGGAGATCATTTTCATAACTTTTTGCTTCATCTTCAGAGATAGTCTTTTCACTTTTTGTATGATCGATTTTTTTCTTATGATCCTGACGTATATTTCTTATTGCGACTTTTCACTCTTCGCTCATTTTGCTTGCTATCTTCGTGAGATCACGACGACGCTCTTCCGTAAGAGTTGGGATTTTTATCATGATCGATTCGCCATTGTTTGATGGGTTGAGCCCAAGCCCAGCATCAGTAATCCCTTTTTCTATATCTTTCAAAACTGCCTTATCCCATGGTTGGATCACGATGGTTTGTGCATCGAGAGTTGATACCGCGGCTACATTTTTTATCGGTCCGATGCTACCGTATGCACTCACGAGCACTCCTTCCACGATCGCAGGGTTGGCACGTCAGGCCTGAAGCTTAGAAAATTCATTTTGTATGTGTTCTTTGGCTTTCTGAAGCTCTATTTGAAGATTGTCCAACATAGTGAAAAATATAATTATAATACAAATGTACAAATATTGTAGTCAAAATGATCCTTTATACAAGCTTTTTTTTGACAAAGAACCAGAAGATTATATCATACGGAAGTATATTTATTTCTTTTCTCTTTCCACCATGAAAAAGCTCCTCTCTTCTTTCGTGCTCGTTGGTATGATGGTTTCTTCTATTTCCTTTTCTTTTGCTGATAGTGGTGATACTTCCGCTGATCCAGCCCCGATGGATATAGCTGCTCCTACAGATGCTCAGGATCCAACTCCTACTTTTTCTGCTGCGCCTGCTCTAAGTTGAGCAACTGCAACAGATTCTCTCGGAAATTCCCTTGGTGAATATACGACGGTAAGTTGTAATTCGAATGCATCTTTCGCAGTGAATAGTTGTGATCAGTGTTTCGATGGAGGATCAGTAAAAACAGGAGCTCGTCTCACAGGTATATTTGATAACTTCGCAAATGGAACTCCAAATTTTCTTGTTACTTACAAAGATGAACAAAAATCTCCAAATATGGTAAAGTTTGGAAATAGTGTTTGGACAACTGCTCCTGCAGACGAAAGTAAAATATTTCTCTACGGAAGTGATGTTCAGTGGACAACAAGTGGAACTGGGGGAAAAATGTCTTTTATGCTCAATCCAGGACAAAAAGTAAAATACTATGATGCTGACTTGAGTGCTGGCTATACACTCACAAGCACAGATAAAAAGGCTGGTGACCTCGTCGGTATGCTCAGATTCCCAGTTGTCTCTCATAGTTTAGATGTAAAAACAGCAGCTGAAGGTGCAGCAAATACTCATTATGAGTGTGTTGCTTATAAGCTCGATGCTCCTGCTGTAGTGACTCCAACTCCAGGAAATCCTACTCCAGCAAAACCAGTTCCTCCAAAAGGAGTGACTCAGACTCAGACTGGACCAGAAACTCTTCTTCTTATTGCTGCTGCATTCTTTATAGCATTTGGGATGATGTTTGCACTTCGTCGTCGAGTATAGTTCCTATAAAAAGCTAATCCCAAAAAAATCGAACGGTCAGGTTCGGTTTTTTTATTGTATAAAAAATATTGACAAAGTATTTATTCACTATACAGTGATTTTATTAAACACATAAATATATCTTTGAAACCCTTTCTAGAATATATCTTCTTCTATGACAAGAAGATAAGCTTATAAGAAGTCATAAAAATATATCAATATTTGCAAAATACAAATACATATGGTAATCTAGTGAAGTTATCAGTGGGAAAAGTCTCTTTTCTGTAGACACTCACGTAATTTCTAACCATAATTTTTTTCTTATGTTTACGCTTAAGTATAATGTTCTCGGAAAAGTCGGAGCTTTTTATAAAACGCCAGAAGGAGCTTCAGATATTGTTGACAAAAGTAAAGTTACTCCTGAAAAAACAGAATCTGATTTTTCAAAATTAAAGAATGCAAAATCTTTAGATGAGCAAAAATCAATTCTCAAAGATATGTCTGTAGAACAGAGAAAGGCAATTCAGAATCATATCACAGAACTTGGAAAAAAAGATCCGAATCCATCAAAAGTAACGAATGCATGGCGAGCAAGTATTTCTTCTGAAATATCTACCCTGAATCAAAATGTAAATACTCCTGATCCACAAAATGTAGTAGCAGTTAATCTCACGAAAGGACTCCCTTCATCACAAGATATATCATCCTCAACATGAAAGGAAAAATCATCAGATCCAATTCTTCCTGATGATATCTCTAGCATTATAGCAAATCATGCTGAAAAAGTTGGTGAAGTACAGAACTGAACTGTTGAAAAAATCGACGGATTGAAAGTAGATATTTTGATGACGAACATTTTTAATCTTCCTGATAATTTCTTCAAAGGAGAAATTACTCGAGTAAGTAAATTCCAGGAGCTTATGAAAGTTACGGCTTCGCTCTTATCCTCTGGATCTGATGTTCCAAAAACTGAAAAAGATTGGGCAAAACTCGGTTATTCAGGGCAAAATGTATTTACGTGGTGAGATAAAAAAGAACTCGCAGTTCTCAATAATTTTCTTGCAACTGTGAAAGCAGATCCAGATAAAGCAAGTCTCGTAAAAGATATAGTAAGTCTTGCGGGTAATAGTGAACAAGGATACAAAATTGTTCTTCATGATCGCGCGAATCTTCTTTCTCGTGCTGCGAATGATACAGTGACCCCTCTTACTCTTGGTAAGAAAGGAGAGATTCAAAATGAAAATACAGACCGTGTTGATGCACTTCTCTGAGAAAATGGATGGGAAACCCTTGGTGGAAAGGGAACTATCGAAGCATCTCTCAAATCTGCTATTACAAAACCAGGACAAAGTCTAGACTCTGTGTATACTCGTATAACTGGTCTAAACATAGCCCCAAACTGGAATAATCGAGGTGAGATCGTGACAGCACGTGTGAATTTTCATGATGCATTGGCTGCACGTCTTGCCATCATCAAGGCTATAGGAGGTGCCAATGCTGGCCTCGATGCAGTACTCCAAGGAAAAGATGCTGCATATATCAAAAATATAAAAGACTATGTAGAGAAGAATGGAGAAATCAAAACCCAACCTTTGGATAAGAATATCATCGGTGGTCTGAGTGATACATGGGTAAATTCTCTCAGTGGTATTCTTGGTCTCACTGTAGCTATATCTACACAGGGTATTATTACTCTCCGTGCAGCAGGGCGTGAAGCTCTCAAGTCAGATGATATATTGAAACAACTTGCTGATGATCCAAAACTTGAAGGAGCAGATAAATGAGCACTCAAATGGATAGCAAATTTCTTTGTTGGTCGTCGTTTTTCTCTCGATCTTGGAAATGGAATTGCTCATGATGCTCTGAAACAACGTCTTATTAATACGGC
>CANBWW010000063.1 GCA_947373235.1 Candidatus Altimarinota bacterium
GGAAATGCTCGTGAATTTCACGCAGTTTTTGACCTTCCATTTTCGCCATATATTCCAAAAAAGAATCCTGAAAATGAAAATACTCTTTCAGTACATATAGAATCTAAAAAAGTCTTAGCATACCATCTTCTGGCAATAGATGATCTATCGGTTGCAAAAAGTCCTTTTGGAATCCGGCTTATGCTCGAACGATCTGGACTCACTCCGAAACTCGATCTCGTCGATATTACCAATAGTATCATGACGGAACTCGGGCAACCGATGCATGTATTTGATCGAGACATGATCGAGTGAAATATTTCTGTTCGTGAGGCAAAAACGGGAGAAAAATTCATCGCTTTGGATGACAGAGAATATACGCTGACATCTCAAGATATCGTGATAGCCGATGATAATAAAATACTCGCACTTGCAGGAATTATCGGAGGAAAACTCTCATCTATCACTGAAAATACGAAAAATGTACTCTGGGAATCGGCTTGTTTTGATCCGATAACGATCCGGCTTTCTGCACAAAGACATGGTATACGTACCGATTCGAGCATGCGATATGAAAAATCTCTCGATCCAATTCTCGCAGGAAATACCTTCGGGCGTGTGATGGATTATCTTTCATTTCTTGAAAAAAATCCTATATCGAGTGGGGAATTTCACTTTCTCGATACGTCAAAAATCAACCATATTACCCTCGAAGTCAGCGATACTTTTATAGACACAAAAGCTGGTATTAAAATCCCGAACACGGAAAAAGACAAAATTCTTTCTTCACTTGGATTCGAGTTTCATAAAAATGGAGAAGTATACACGATCGAAGTTCCTTCATGGCGAGCGAGCAAGGATATATCTATTCCTGAAGACATTGCCGAAGAGATCGTACGTGTCTATGGATATGAAAAAACTCCACTGACTCCACTTGATGCGAACTTTAGCATTTCTCAGAAAAATGATGAGATATCTCTACGAAATACCACGCTCAGTTATTTTACAAACCAGTGAGCGAATGAGGTCTATAACTATTCATTTACGAGTGACGGCCTGAATCAAAAATGTCTCATCACTGATATGACTGATGCAGTTGGTATCCAAAATGCCTTCAATGAAGAATATACACATATGAATCAGTCACTCGCTCCAAGACTTTTCCTGAATATAGGCGAAAATCTTCGACACTCAGAAAAACTCTTTTTTATCGAAATCGGAAAGATTTCTTCAAAAAATCCTTACAAAATATCTAATTCTGTCTTTCTAGAAAACGTAGAAAAAAAGCCTTTTTTCGAAGAAAAGAGACTTGGATGAGTGGTCACTGGAAAAGATATTCTCGAAATCAGAAAAATTCTCGAATCCTATCTAACACAGATTATTGGATTTATCCCGCCTATTGCGCCTGGAACGAGTCTTCCGTTTTTGCATCCAGGAGTTTCTGGAAGTTATCATGAAGCAGATGAGAAAATCCTCGAATTTTGAAAAGTACATCCAGCCGTTGCAGAGAATTTCTGACTTCCTGCAGATACATTTTATTTTGAAGCAAATTTTACGAAACTTCTAACAAAATCAATCGAAAAAGAAATATTTTTGCGTCCGATCTCAAAATATCAGACTATTTCTCGAGAACTGAACTTTCTCCTCCCAGAAAATACACCAACAGGTGAGATCGCAGCAGATATAAGTGCTGTTCATCCATGGATCCAAAATATTGTTGTAGATTCTGTTTATAGGGATGTGGAAAAGATAGGATCAAAAAAGAAGAGTGTAAATTTTTCATTTCTGCTCTCAAATACAGAAGGAACGATCAATGATGAATCCGCGCTTTCAGTACAAAACCAAATAATAGACATGATGAAAGAAAAGTGATACAATCTTCGTGGATTCTAGAATATAAAATATAGCAGTATGGATACACCTGAAAAAATATCCGATTATACACAAGTAGACGCGCTCATGCTGAGTCTGATCGATGAAGTGAGCACTTATATGAAAAAACCGAAAGAACAGATCCATAAAGTTCTCTGGGATACTTATATATTTGCTCGTGAAGCACACGAAGGACAATATAGAAAAAGCGGTGAACCATATATTCTTCACCCTGTTTCAGCATGTGAATTTCTCTTGCATCTGAAACCAGACCTGGTCACACTCCAGTCATGTATCCTCCACGATGTGATCGAAGATACGGATCATGACCGAGCATCGATCGAAAAAAATTTTTGAGAAGAAGTTGCCTCTATCTGTGAAGGGCTTTCGAAACTCTCAGCCATAAAATATCAGGGAGAAGAAAGAACTGTAGAAAGTCTCAGAAAGATGCTCGTCGCCATGGTTCAAGATCTTCGAGTGATCATCGTGAAACTCGCTGATCGTATGCACAACATGCGGACACTGGATTTTCATCCAGATCCAAAAAAACGTGAACGCATTGCTCTCGAAACACTCAATATATATGCTCCAATTGCCGATCGACTTGGGCTTTTTCGAATGAAGATCATGCTTGAAACCGAGTGTTTCCGTATTCTTCATCCAGAAGATTATACAAGAATCATGAAGGAACTCGAAGATATGCGAGAAGAGCAAGAGTTTTTCCTCGAAAAAGCAAATGCCGTCATCCGAAAAGTGATACCAAAAAATATCCCAATTATCGAAATATCATACAGAATCAAAGCACCTTACAGTATCTATCGCAAACTTTTGCGAAAGGAATATTCATATACCACTCCGCGTGATCTGTATGATCTCTTTGCTATCCGTATCATTACTCAGACGATCCCACAGTGTTATGAAGTTCTTGGAATTCTACACAATGTATTTATCCCAATGCCGAAAAGATTCAAGGACTATATCGCGCTTCCGAAAGAAAATCGTTACCAGTCACTCCATACGACCGTGGTAGGACTTTTCCCAGAAGTCAGATCACAACCGACAGAAATACAGATCCGTACACCAGAAATGCATCTTCAAGCAGAAATCGGTATTGCGGCACATTTTGAATACTCAGAAAGTGGAACTTCCAAAAACTCCAAAGATAGCTACTGGGTACAAACGATTAAAGAAATCGTCAATCATGGGCTCGACGGGGGAGATTTTATGAAGGAAATGCATATGAATGTCTTTTCCGATCAGATTTTTGTCTTCACACCAAAGGGGGATATTATCACACTTCCGAAATGAGCCACACCCGTAGATTTTGCTTATGCCATCCATAGTCGTATCGGGAATGAACTCGCGATCGCAAAAATGAATGGGCAGGTCATCCCACTCGACTATGAACTGAAAAATGGAGAAAGTATCCAGATAGTAACCGATAAAAATAGAAAACCGAATCCAACTTGGCTCTCTATAGCAAAAACTCCGAAAGCTCGTGAACATATCAGACAATTTATCAACAGTGAAGAACGTAATTATTTTATAGAAAAGGGGAGAAGTATACTCCACTCATATCTCGAGAAAAACTATGGAAAAGGCTTGGATAAGGATTTTTCTATTTTGAAACACTTGGATGGAAAAACACTCGACACAAAACAAAAAGAAGACGTTCTTGTCCAACTCGGAAATCTCTCAAGAAAACCTATCAGTATAGTAAAAGCCCTCAGTGATACGATCATCAAAGAAGCTCTTGGCGAAAGAAAAATAGTCGAAGAAATACCGGAAAAAACGAAGACAAGAACAAAAAATGAGTGACTGACTCAAGATGAAAAATCATCCGTCATTATCGGAAAACAAAAAGATATTCCCTATAAGATTGCTCAGTGTTGTGATCCAAAAATGTGAGATAAGATCGTATGAGTCATCGGACAATGAGTAGTGACAATCCATAATTTTGAATGTGAAAACCTCGAAAAAGTGAATCTCGATCGGAGAATCCCAGCAACTTGGTGAACAGAAAATACCGATGGTATGATCATCATCATTGGTTGTGTAGTACATGATAGGAAATGACTTCTGAAGGAATTGACAGAAATATTTTATCATATGGAACTGAATATCGAAGATATCAAAATCGAAGTTCTTTCGAATGGACTCAGGAGAAATATATTTACACTCAGAAGTGATGATGAAGATTATTATCTCTATGAACGACTTTCTGAAAGGCTCAAGTTCGCGGTTCCAGACATTATGGAACTCTCGCTTATTTCTATAAAATAACTATATGCATTTTTTGTATTGATTTTTGATTATCTGAGGTGGGATCGCGATTATCCGATTTCGTTACCAGATACATAACCAAACAGGTGACTGGGCTTGGGCAGAAGAATACGTAGGATGAACAGTAAATGCACTTGTACTTATCGGAATGCTCATGATCGGGGTATGAACAGCATACCCTTTTTGAGTATTTGATACGGTAAGCAATCATGGAAATATACCATCTTTGGGTACAGTCTCGAGCAATAAACAATAAACAGAATTTCTATGTCAATGAAATCAGGTCTAGACCTCGTAGAACTAGTAAAAGAGATTGCTCGAAAAAACTGAGTGAGTGAAGAAGTTCTCGAAAATGCTGAAAATTTTCCTATTTCAAAACCGGAATTTACTATTCCTCAAATTCAAGGAAAGACACAAAAAACAATAGAATCATCTTTAAAAAAGAAAGACAAGATCAGAAATCTATCCGAAAAAGAACTCAAAGAAATCAATACCAATAGAGAAAAACCAGGAAATTTTGAGATTACTGGAGTGAAATATCTTCAAGATAATATTACGAGAAATTCAATAGTTTTTCAGATTTTTCTATCAGCAGAAAAATGGAAAGGAAGTTATGAGATAAGAAAAAAATATACTAAAAAACTACATCCAAATCATCAAACGATAGATGATGAAGGAATCGAAACCTATAACTTTGAAAATATTTTCAGCATTGTACAGCTCAATCCATATAAAATATATGTATGAAGTGATAGTAAAAATATCATTTCTTTTGTATTTTTCAAGCAAGTATTTACAGAAGAAGAAGGGAAAAAAATGAATGATTTCATAAATACTATTCTGAGGATCGTTTTACAAAAAAAAGAACATGAAGATTTGCTTGCAAAAAAGTAAACTTTCCATAAAATCCCCCCGACTTCTGAAAGAAATCTATACTGGGATATCGCCAAGTGGTAAGGCTCCGGACTCTGAATCCGGCACCGTAGGTTCGAATCCTACTATCCCAGCCATATAAAACCGAGCTCGCAGACCTACATGCCTGCGTTTCACATAACATCAGTTTTCCTTTTAAAATAGAAGAGACTCACGTAATTCGGGAGTCTCTTTCTTTTTGTGATTTTTTATTCAAT
>CANBWW010000064.1 GCA_947373235.1 Candidatus Altimarinota bacterium
TCTCCCAGAAATAGAGATAGAAAAAGATCAAACTGGTACTTTCAGTGATATTCCAAGTGGATCCACTCTCGAAAAATATATCCAGTATGCAGTTGATCAGAAATGGATCAATGGATATGAAAGTGGAAAATTTCGTCCAGACGCACCTATTTCTCGTGCAGAAGCCAGCAAAATCCTCGCAAATGCCATCCATCTAAATCCTTCAGATTCTATAGATACTCTTTCTCAGAAATTCCCAGATGTTCCAGAAACCAATGAATTTAATGGATTTATCTACGCGCTCGTAGCAAAAGGAGTCTTTCATGGAAATAGTGATGGACAGTTTGGTCCAGATGCTTCGATCTCTCGACAAGAAGTCGCAAAAGTTTTTGCAAATACTTTTCTTAGTAGCATCCAGTAAAATGCAAAATAAAAAAACCAGCAATTTGCTGGTTTTTTTACGAAAGAAAGACGAAATGTCGAGAGAAAAGAGGAAAAATTTTATTTCGCAAGATTTGCATCTATTTCAAGAGTATGGTAGGATGGACTCAGTATTCTATATTTTAATGATTTTTTATGAAATACCCTCACCACTTCCCTGATTTTTCTCGTCGTTTCGCTTCCCTCTGTATCGTGACTTCGATGCTTGGAAATATTGTTCCGCTTTCCACTTTTGCAGATAGCAGCATATTTGGAACAACCGATAGTAATCCTTATGGAATAGCTATAGATGCGAGTGGAAATATATATACAGCGAATTCAAGTAATAATACAGTTACGAAAATAACTCCAGATGGAAGTTCGAGTTATTTTGGAAGCACCGGAAATTATCCACAAGGAATAGCAGTGGATACAAGTGGAAATGTATATACGGCAAACAGTAATAGTAATACCGTGACGAAAATCAGTGCTGACGGAAGTTCGGATATCATTTCTTGGGGAACGACGGGAGCTGGCGCACAATCTCTTGCAATCGATGGAAGTGGAAATGTATATGTAGCAAATTATAGTAATAATACTGTTACAAAAATAACTCCAGATGGAACTTCGAGTTATTTTGGAAGCACCGGAATTAGACCACAAGGAATAGCAGTGGATGGAAGTGGAAATGTTTATACAGCAAATAGCAGTAGTAATACCGTGACGAAAATCAGTGCTGACGGAAGTTCGGATATCATTTCTTGGGGAACAACTGGAACTGCACCAGTATATATAGCAGTGGATGGAAGTGGAAATGTCTATACAACCAATTATCAAAGTAATACAGTTACAAAAATAACTCCAGATGGAACTTCGGATATTTCTTGGGGAACGACGGGAGCTTATCCTTATGGGATAGCGATCGATGGAAGTGGGAATGTCTATACAACAAATAATAACTACAATACGGTGACAAAAATAACTCCAGATGGAACTTCGAGAATCATCGGGATCGTCGGAGCATATCCTCTCTGAATTGCCGTTGATGCAAGTGGGAATGTCTATACAACAAATCTTTATGATAATAATGTTACAAAGATCGTACCACCATATATTTCAAGTCCTGTAATCCATTTTCGAGATCCAACAACCGCCGTCATCAATAAATATATAGGACGTGATAATAATCATTATTATGATCTGAATGAAAATAATCCTTATTGGGTAGATGATATCGATGGTGAAGGTGACTTCTCTGAAGCAACAACTGGAAGTGTGGATCTTTCGCATACAGGAACATATACACTCACATATAGTCATACTGATGGTTCTGGAAATACTACCAATCTCGACCGCACCGTGAATATCTTGGATTTTGCAGATATGTCACATATTTCGACTTATAGCACGAGTCCAGCCCTCTATGGAAAAGTCTATGATCCAGAAATCCAGAGTGTTGACGTCACTATAAAATGAAATACCTATAACGCTGGAGTATACACAGATAGTTCTGATAATAACAAACATTTCTGGTATCTTCCCGAAGGAACGATCGATCCAGAACTCGCACCTGGAAGCTATAACGTAAAACTCGTTTTTTATGCTCCTCAGGTTGAATGGACGGATACCTACACTCCTATCAACAGATGTCTCACGATCATAGGAAGTGGAAGTATTGCTCCGTGTGTGGAAGGTTCAGACTCAGATGCAGCAGATATTTCTCTGAGTAAAACTCTTACAAATACTGGTGAAATACATGCAGGTGATACGGTCGGTTATACATTCACAGTGACGAATCTTAGTACAACTGAAAACTTTACATCGGATAATATGACATTTGAGGATGCGATGCCAGATATAGTTGATATGGGAAGTGGAACTATCGATACACCTTCAGAAGTTCTCACTGATAATGCATCACTTTCCTGTCAAAATTATGGATTATTTAGAGATAATTTTGATTCGTCACTTTATGGAGACTATCCAAATACAAATTCTATAAACTGTTATCCTACAGAAGCATTGGCACTCAGCCCAGGAGAAAGTATGCAATTTACGATGACTGGTACGGCGCTTGCTGATTTTTCAGAAGGGCTTACCAACCAAGCTGTTGTCGTTGATTGGAACTCAGATACAACCGATCCAGAATCAAAAATCATACAAACGGCATGGAATGGTGCATCAGATAATAGTACGTTTATTCCAGAAGGTCTCTTCGGATTTACAGGAAACAATGTAGCAAAGAGTATCTATCAACCCCATGCCGATCCTGCTCCATTTTGTGATCCTGCAGCTATAGGAGTTCGGACAAGTGTGGTCACTGCATGAAGTTGTAATATCGGTACGGCTTCTGGATTTCTCTCGACGAGTTCTGGATGAGTGATGAACTATAGTTGGTCATGTAATACAGAAACACAGAGTGTTTCATGTGATGCGAGCTACACTCCAGGCGTCACACCAGTAGTTCCTCCAGCTTCAACAGGTGGTGGTGGAAGTAGCCCCTTACCTTTACCTATACCCGTTTCAACTTCTGGAATAGGAAATACCGGTACCATTGTTTCCACAAATTCTGGAAAAAATATCCAGACTTGGACGAAAGACAAGAAAATTCTCTCAACAAAATTCACAGCAACTGCACCGATTTCATCACTTGGAAATGGGATAGAAATCGCTCCAAATATCTGTACGAGTATTCTCAAAGTTCATAATCTCAGTGATATCCACGCAACTGATCTCGGATACAATGAATTTCGTTCTTCGATCCAGAAGCTCATCATGTATCGCGGAGATTGGACGCAAGCCGATGGGACTCTTCCAAATCTCCAAGATGGAATCGCAAGCAATACAAACATATTCGATGGTACAAAAAACATAACACGTGGTGACTATGTAACGATGCTCGTGAGAGCGCTCGGATGTATATATGAGCCGGGAGAAAAAACCGTGATGCCATTTCCAGATGTTTCTGATTCACTAGCTTCTTCTCTCTACGTAAACTATGCGGTTTCTCAGAAATGGATCAACGGATATGCAGACGGAAATTTTCGTCCAGATGCTCCGATTTCTCGATGAGAAGCAGCAAAAATCCTCGCAAATGCAATCTATATGAGCACCAATCAGCTCAAGCAAAGTAATCTCAATATAAAGAATCTTGCCTTTGAAGATCTGCAAAATGGAAACGAATTCGCAAAATATGTATACGCACTGAAACAAGGTGGAATCCTGAATGGAAAATCTCCAGTTCTCTTCGGTGTCGATGATCCAATATCTCGACAAGAAGTCGCAAAAGTCTTTGCAAGTACATTTCTCAAGGGAATCCAGTAAAAAATATCAAAAATACTTCCTCTACAAGGGAAGTATTTTTTTGGATCGATATATCTGTGCAATAGAATTTATTAATAATATGAAAAAATTGACATAATAATATAAAAGTATATTAATATTTTAATACACAAACAAAAGGTGAATGAACATGAAGCATTCCTCTTTGTTCTAAAAAATGAGATACCATAATGATCCTTGTGGATACGATCAATCCTCAAAATTCTATACTTCTCTCATCATTTTTATGAGCACTGAGTATCCTGATCTTAGGAATAATTTGTATTTTTGCATGGATTTTTCAGTATAAAAAACTCTGAAAAGAAAAAGAATTATCGAAGAATTACAATCTTTCTGATCCTATACTGAAGGCATTATAGAAGGTATAAAAACTATAAAATCTTGGTCAAATACACATCAAAAAACTATATGATACAAGTACGTATGTAGAAAGTTAGAAACCAATAAAGAATACGAGAGTGATCTCATGCAAGAAACGGATCTTCCACTCGGTACGAGAGCCTCGATCTATCACGATGAAGAAAAATATCCTGGTGTCTATTGGGTAGACATGAATACACTCAAAGAAGATTCTTTAGGAACTAAAGATATAGTAGAGTACAACAACAAAAACAAGCAGTGATAGCAGAAAAAACTTCGACAATTTAAAAAAGAAACTTCCAGTTATATTCATCTGGTACTGTGTACTCATACTCGCCATACTTATCATTTATTCCTTCTGGATGTAAATGATTCTGGGATTGGTATCGTATGAAACAAGAGATGCGAAACTTTTTATAAACACAAAAAAAGAGCTGACTGTAGAGGATAGCAAGCTCTTTTCTGCTCTGAAAAGATTGAATTTAAACGTTGGTAGCGATACGGAGAATCGAACTCCGATTACGGGAATGAGAATCCCGTGTCCTAACCGTTAGACGATATCGCCAAAGAAAAAAGTTTCTCGTTTCTCGGATTTCTGATACAAAGAACAGAAATGTAGAAGTTCGAAAAACTTTTTTGAAAATATAATGGTGGGCGTACCTGGACTTGAACCAGGGACCTCGACATTATCAGTGTCGCGCTCTAACCAGCTGAGCTATACGCCCGAAACCTGAAGAAAACAAATGGTCGGAAACGTGGGACTCGAACCCACAACCCCGTGCTCCCAAAGCACGTGCGCTAGCCAATTGCGCCAGTTTCCGATATATAAGAAAATAGATTTCTAGAAATTAGAATTTTAGAAAGCCAAAAGTCTAATAATCCAAAAATCTAAGAATCCAATATGGAGCGGGCGATGGGACTCGAACCCATAACAGTCTGCTTGGAAGGCAGAGACTCTAGCCATTGAGCTACGCCCGCGAAGTGCTTATTTCAAAGCAAAGGCATTGTATAAAAACTG
>CANBWW010000065.1 GCA_947373235.1 Candidatus Altimarinota bacterium
ATTCGATCGCATGTGGATCATCGACATAACTATTTCTTCTTTTTACAAAAATCAGATAGAGAGCACTATTGACCGTCAATGCGAGGATAAGTCCCGTCGCAAGAACTCCGAAGATAGTGATCGGAATATAGGCAAGAAATTTCCCGAGAATACCCGGAAGAAACATCATCGGAATAAACACAACGATCGTCGTCATCACACCAGAAATAATCGGAACTGCGTATTCACGAAGTGCCAGCATTATCGCCGACTGCGGATCATATCACACTCTGAGCTTCGCGCTGGCGGCCTGCACGATCACGATAATCGTATCGATCGCGATACCAAAAGAAAGAATCAAAGAAAAATTCGTCAGAAAATTCATCGTATATCCTCCAACGTACAGAAGTATAAAAGTAGAGAGAAATGCGAGGGGAAGAGTAAGGGATGCGAAGAGTGAATCTCGAAAACCTACGAATGCATACATCGCTATAAATACAAGTATAAGTGTAGTGACAGCCTCTTTCAGAAGTTCTGCATAATCATCTCGAATATTATCAGCAAGGTCGATACCGAATGTATAGCCAAAATTCTTGAATTCATCTTTGAGAAAATAGTCAGCAACGACTTTTTTCGCAGCATCACTCGCAGCAAAAATATTGGCACTATCGGTTTTATTTACCGTCAGCCCAACATATGGAAAAGCAATCGCTGCATTTTTCGCCTCTCCAGAAACAGTTCAAAGTGTTCATCAACCAAGAACGATCGTATTGACAGAGTCATTTTTATATTTTCGTTCGATCGTTGCGATATCACCGATTTTCATCGTTGCTCCATTCGGGAGAGAAATCGGGAGATCCAAAAAATCAAAACTATCCTTACTTTTTCCCTCTAAACGGAAATCATATTTTTTATCACCAAGAGCAAAGTTTCCTATCGGTTGATCACGATTATATGCTGAAATAGTCGCAGCAATAGAAGAAAGCGTAAGACCCAAGCTATCGAGTTTTTCCTGAGGAAAAGTAATGTCTACATCATACATGGCATTATTTCATCCACCACTTGCAACCGGATCACCCGTTCATCCTGCTGAAAGAGTCACTTTATTGACACCGGAAACTTTCTCAATGGCTTTCTGGAGTGTGATGGCACGATCAAAAAGAATTGCTTTTGAAGCATTTTGATCATGGGAATAGAGAAAAATAGAAAAAGCCTGATTCGTATCAGTTTCGACTTCTGTTACCACTGGAGTTTTTGCGTCAGAAGGAAGTGTCACTTTGTTCACTGCATTTCTCACGTCATTCACGGCTTCTTTTGTATCAGCGCTTGTTTTGAGAGTCAGGGAAAGGCTCGATATACCAAGTGAAGAACTCGAAGCAATCGTATCAACTCATTTTACATCTTTGACAGCTTTATATATCTTATCAGTAACGAGTGCATCGATATCTACAGGATTTGCACCGAAATAACTGGTAGATATAGCAATAATACCAAGTTTTACTGCAGGACTCGATTCTTTCGGGATTCACATAATGGCGATCGAACCCATGATGATGATCGTTATAACGATGAGATAGGAAATACGATATTCTCGTATCCAGAAACCAAGAATTCCAGAGGTAAATTTTTTATGGAGTTCATCTATGCGAGATTTTTGTGTGTTCATGAAAAGACTTATTAATACAAAAAGGAACAAGTAAGTTTTTACCTACTTATATGTAGGAAAAAACTTACTTGAATAATTATTTTTTGAGAAGGGTATTTTTTAGAGGATCATAGTTCTCAACATCGGAAAGTATGATCTCAGATGTTGAGTCGAGTGGATCAAGGATTTCTACACCATAACCACTCACTTTTCAGAGTTTTACAGATTGATAATTGATAGTTCATCCACTTCCATAGAGTGCTATTTGTCACTCCTGTTCAGAAATTATTTTTACTGACCTCAAAGGAAGTAGGACGTTATCGAGAGATCAGGTAGCAACTGTTTCTTTCGTAGAAGTGAAGATAACCGTAGCAGCTGAACCGATATATTTCTGAGCTTTTGGAACACTGATACGAGTTGCATACAGAAGATCTGATCATGCTGCCTTCGAGATAGCCACTACAGAACCGGTAAACTCCTGCGATCAAACTTTCACAAGTACATTTGATCCATTCGTCAGTCATACTGCCAGATCACCATCGAGATTGATCACGATTTCAGGAACATTAGAAACTACTTCGAGAACTGGCGTTCATACATTTGTTCTCTGTCAAAGAGTTGCTATAACTTTTGTAACCGTTCCATCAAATGGTGAAACAACAGAAAGCTTAGAATAATCACGCTTTGCTTGGTCAATTCCTAGAACTGTTCCATTTCGACTGGCAGCAAGCTGAGCAAGTGTCGCATTTTTTGTTTCTATCGCAGTATCTCTTACAGATGCAGCTTGTGCAAGTGAAAGCTGTGCTGCTTTCATACGATCCTTCAGATCGATGATATTTTGTTCATAAAGTAACTTCGCATCAGGAGAATGATCGATAAGATCTTGTTCTTGAGGAGTCAGATTTCGATTCAGTCATTCGAGTGCAACTTTTACAGCCAGCTCATTGCTCTTATAGTTTTGGAGAAATGTGAGAGTAGTCGTTTTCCATTGAGTAAAGGAAGAATTACTTGATTGGACAAGAGAACGAAAACCATTCCATTGAGCGACCCAAGTATCTTCTTGTTGTTGACTAATACCAACACTGATAATATTATTTTGTATCATCAATACCATATCATCTACATGAGCACGGATAGTATCATAATCTTTTGATAAACCATCGATATATTCCTGAGCATTTTCTGGAGTGAGATCTTTTCATCTGAGAGATCGAACATATCCAAGCTGAGAAAGTGCTGTTCCATAAGAATTTAAGCTTGCACTCTTGAGCGTACCTCTTTGTGCTCCTAAGTATGCTTCAAAAATATCATTCGTATGCTCAAATTGAGGTGAAACTCAGAGAATTTTATCAGACTCAAAAAGTATTTGATCCATATTCTTCTCCATATCTGCGAGATATACTTGATAATTGGCGTTCAGAGTATCAAGTGTTTTCTGATCACTATTTACGAGAGTATCATATGCAAGTGGATTTTTTGCAACGAGAGTATCGTAAGTTCTTTTTGCCTGATCATAAGCATTTTGTGAATCAGAAATCGATTTATTCAGAGCAATTTTCGTAGATGCAATATTCGCATCCTGTGTCGTCAAACCATTTTGTGCTTGAGCGAGACGGATATCATAGGAATTTATCGTGTCCTTTAAGCTTACTAAAAGTGAACCTTTTTGTATAGATTGTCATTCTTTTGCAGCAATAGTAGTAATCTCACCAGCGGAATCTGTAGAAAGTGTAAGGGAAGAACCAGCCGTCAGTCGAGCTGTTTTTTCGACAGTATATGTTTCTACTTTTTTACCAACTGTATAAGTCTCCACATAAAAAGGTGTTTTTTCTGGTACTTGAGGAGTTTGTACAACTGCCGTTCAGCAAGAGCTGAGAAAAAATGGAATAAGAAGAAGAAACGCAGAGATTTTTTTCATAAAGAAATGAAGTGAAAATATATTGAGTAAGGTTTTCAGTGAGAATTATTAGTCGATGTTACATTCTGACTTAAGAAGAGTGATAAACTCCTCCATATCTTCAGCCTTGATAAACCCGACAAATTTGCCATATTTTGTCATCGTCATCAGTGTATCACCTTCACCTATTTCGAGCATATCTCGAACATCTTTTGGTATAACGATCTGTCATTTTGTACCAACAGTAACAGAACCGTGCATCTTCACACCACATCCAATCACTGGACGAGTGACTTCTTTTTTCTTAGATCAGAACATACGTATAATAAGTTAGAAAAGTATGAATAGTAGAATTATATAAGAAATAAAGAAATTGCAAGGAAAGAAATAAAATTGCATTTTTTTATGTATAGTTATAATAAAAACATCTGTTTATTTATTAATTTTCTGTATTATGCAAATAATAAAACGAATATTCTTTTTTGCTCTGACAAATATAGCCGTACTTGCACTTCTCTCTGTGGTTATGGCAGTAATAGGATATTTTTTCCCGTGAATTCTAGAGCAATGAGGAGGGATGGTATCGATGCTTATATATGCAGGAGTTATCGGTTTTGGCGGAGCATTTATATCGCTCTTAATCTCTAGATGGAGTGCGAAAAGAATGTACAATATACAACTGATTGATTCGGATATTCACGATGAAAAACTCCAAGTCGTATGGAATATTGTTCAAAAAATTGCACTCGAAAACAATATAAGTATGCCAGAAGTTGGTTACTATGAGTCGAGTGAACCGAATGCCTTTGCAACGGGCGCAAGTAAAAATAAATCGCTGGTCGCTGTTTCGACAGGTCTTTTGAACGCTATGGAAAAAAATGAGATCGAATGAGTGATAGGTCATGAGATGGCACACATACTCAACGGTGATATGGTAACACTGACACTTATACAGTGAGTTGTGAATACTTTTGTCGTTTTCTTGGCAAATATCGCAGCCAAAGCAATAGCAGGATTCTTAACAAGAGATGACGAATGAAAAGGTCTCGGATTTCTTGCCTACAACGCTATTTATCTTCTTTGTCAGATAACTTTCTGATTTCTTGCAAACTTTGTGGTTATGTGGTTTTCTCGCACACGCGAATATAGAGCGGACTTGGGATGAGCAAAATTTACCAATAAAGCAAGTATGATTGCTGGACTGAAGAAACTACAAAAAATCACCGAAGCTTCAAATATAAATAAAAGTAAAGATGAGAAAAAAATGGCAGCGTTCATGATCACGGAACCTGATAGTATGTTTTCTACACATCCTTCACTGAACAATAGAATACAATCTCTCGAAGAGAATTATCAGATCGCATAAATAGAAATTCCTCTCATTTTGAGAGGAATTTTTTACTCAAAAAGTTCGTGAAAAGTTGAATTCGTATTACAAAATAATTATGCCCTCTTCGAAAGAAACTATGTGTGAAAGGTGCGACTGACTCTGTTGTCGTGTTTATGATATTTTTGATACAGAAACTGGAAATCACATAAAAAAAGCAGGTGAACCGTGCTGA
>CANBWW010000066.1 GCA_947373235.1 Candidatus Altimarinota bacterium
CATGCGACTTATAGTAGATCTTTCTGATATATTGAAGTACTATCCTCAAGGAAATGAAGATATCACTTCCATTATACTTACCTCATCATCGATGAAAAAATTACAAGAAAGACTTCATATAAAATATGAGTATTTTATCGAAAATATAAATCCTTCAGTTCCTATACTGATCGATAAATTTCTCCAAATTTCACCGGAAAAGCAAATACTAATATATCCATACAGTATATACAGAGATCCTGAAAATTGTATTCTTATTGACCATATTGATTCTGGAGTAACTCAAGTATATACAAACATAGAGGACATTCCAGAAACATTTTTTCATACATAATCGAGATGGGAATCTCTGAAAATATACCCATGTGTTCTTCTTATGTTTTTTGTAAAAAGTATATCCATTCTTGGTTCCCAGCTTCTCACATCAGTGATGATTTTTCTTTTTGCAATATTTCGCAATAATTATCCACTAAAAAATGTTCCCATTTTTTCATCGATGCTTGGATTATCTTCTCATCTTTTGGAACGCCTGTTTTTCTGAGATTTCCTGAACCCACTTCGAATTGTGGTTTATAAAGCAGGATGATTTTTGTATCTATATCTGCGAAAGTGAGTATGCTCGGAAGGATTTCGATCAGTGATATAAACGAAGCATCACAGACAATGATGTCATATGGAGTTTGCTCACTTTGAAATCCTCGAATATCTGTCTGCTCATAGGAGTGAACTGATTTTTCTCAGCGTAAACTCATATGAAGTTGATCCGTTCCGACATCCACGGCATCGATCCATCGAGCTCATTTTTCGAGCAGTACTTGTGTGAATCCTCCTGTAGAAGAGCCAACATCGAGACATATTTTTTCTTTGATTTCTAGAGGATTTCCGATTTTTTCCTGATGTTCGAGAAATCCATAGAGTTTCTCAGCGCTTCGAGAAACCCAGTGGATTCGACGATCTTCGCGAAGAGTAACTGTATGTGTTTGTTCAACATCAAAAGAGGATTTTTGTATCTGTTTTTCATCAACAAATACCAATCCTGATTCGATCAGTGATTGTGCTCGATTACGCGTGAGTGCATATTGCTCAGCGATGAAAAGATCGAGTCGCATATTATTCGACGGCTTGGATCATGATCTCGAGGCAGGCAAGTGCGGTCCAAGCGGTGAGAATGAGTCGCGGTTCAAAGATATGAAATGCATAGAGTACAATCATCATAAATCCGCCCAAAACACAGAGAATCCCTTGTCGGATGCTCGAGCTCATCGTTGAGATCGTGACATCACCACGGTAGTAGATTTTTTTTATGAAGAAGAAAAATCCTGAAAGAAGACTCATGCCTGCAAGACCGAGCGTCGCACCCATAAGAGAAAAGGCAAGCTTCGGATCGGTCTCAGGATTCATATAAAAAAGCAGAAATCCTACCGAAATACTGCTCGAAAGAAAGATCAAAAACAGGATAAAATAATATGGTTTGAGGCTCATAATATTTGACAAAAATGAGTGAATGAAGTATGATAATGACAGTTCGACGACCCAGTCGTCATTTTCTACGATTGTATTTATTTTTCTTTATTATGAAAGACTTTTTCCGAAGTTATCGTGCTGCTAAAATCCGTTCTTACACTCTTCCAGCTCTTTTCGCACTGGTTTTATCTGTCGGTGTCGTTGGTCTCAACGAATCAGGAAATATGGGTATGATCCAGGCCAATGTGCTCGGAGGTCTGAGTCAAAATATTTCTGATACGTCTACACATGCAGATCTCATGCTTGATCGAACGGGTGGAGATATAACGGTTACTATCGGTAAAAATGCAAACCTCGTTGATAGTATAAATTTCACTATTCTCTGAGATCCCACAAAATTCACTGCCCTGACGAGCACAGATCCTATGGTGAAGATTCTCATGAACGAACCAGGAATGGCTCTAGTGAAAGTTTCTCTGAATTCTAAAGATCTCACTGTAGGGCAAAGTATCACGATGCTCCATGCTTCACTTTCGACAGGAGCAACCTTGTCTGTTACTGATGCTTCGCTCTTGAGTCATGGAACACTCTACAATCTTTCCGTAGAAGGAAAATAAATAAAAATCCAAAAATACTCTTTCTTTTTTGAGAGAGTATTTTTTTCTTGACACAAGTACATATAAGTATAGATTACTCATATGTCAAACACAGAGCTTCTATTGCATCTGACTTCTTGAGAATTTATAAAACAAGCCTCTCTTTATAGAGAGATTTCCTTGTTGTCTGATTATATAAAATGTTATCCCGATGTATGTGATGAACAACAAAAAGAAAAATTTGATAATATTTATACTGATATTAAAAAGAAATTTGAAGAAATATTTGATGAATGAGCTCAGATAGAATCAGCTGTATCAGGGAGTTCCTATGTAAAAATCATGTCATCCGTTCAAAAAGTAGTGATTTTAGATATTCCTTTTATTCTTTCAGAACACTTCAATAATCGTATTAATACGATTATATCGAATGGTTCTCTTACTCAACCAGATCCAGATATAGAAGTCCAAAGTCATGAAATAATTGAGTTATTTCCAGGGCAAATTCATCAGGCAAACAACTACATCGAAACTATGTCCCCTGGGGATGATTTGGATAAAATGTTGAGTTTAGTAGATAAAGAATTTATAATAACTCTTACGATCCTTTTAGAAATAAAATTCGTAGAATATTTGATGGATACCACTGAAGTATGTATTTGATTATGCGATGAGAAGAGAAATATCTTTTTTAAACTTATGAATTATTATCAAATAGATTTTTGATATTACTGCGGGATTTTTCCAGAATTTGATTATCTTTTTGCTGTCTTATATGAAGAATGAATAGAAATGTTGTTAGAAAATTCAGAATTTTCTAAAGAAATTATGGGGAAATATTTTTCCATTTCTGATGATCAAGAGTATATTGATGAGCTGAGTTTTGAACTGAGTCCTGATTATGTAAAGTCTATTCTTTCCAGTGATCAGAGTTTTTCATAAAAAATCCAAGCAACAGTGCTTGGATTTTTTATTATTCACCAGTGATCATCTTGATACGATCGAGTTCATGAACATAGCGTTCGATGGTTTCACGTTTCACGATTTTCTTTTTATACAGATCGATGAGTGCATCATCCATGAGATTCATACCTTGTTGTTTCGAAGTTTCGAGAACAGAATACATCTGGTGTGTTTGTCCACGGATGATGAGATTTCTGATTGAGTCATTATTAATCATGACTTCACGAGCAACGATACGTCCAGATTTATCTGCTTTTGGAAGAAGTACTTGTGAGATAACCGCCGTGAGTGCAAGAGAAAGCTGCATACGGATTTGATTTTGCTCATCGGAAGGAAATGATTGGATGATACGATCGATCGTCTGAACGGTATCATTCGTATGAAGCGTCGAGAATACAAGGTGTCCAGTTTCTGCAAGGGTGATCGCCGCACGGATCGTTTCGAGATCTCGCATTTCTCCTACGATGATGACATCTGGATCTTCACGCAGAATTGAGCGTATTCCATCTGGAAAATTTTGAAAATGAGTTCCGAGTTCTCGTTGATGGATGAGAGATTTTTTGTTCGTATGAAGAAATTCCACTGGATCCTCGAGAGTGATGATATGTCGAGAACTGGTTTGGTTGATATGTTCGATCATCGTTGCCATCGTCGTCGATTTTCCACTTCCTGTTGGTCCCGTCATGAGGATGATTCCTTTTTCTGTGTCACAGAGCTTGAGAAGATCCTTCGTAAGATAGATATCTTCTGGTTTCGAAATAGTCGATGGAATTGTACGCATGGCGATAGAAATCCCGCCGATAATCCTTGAGATATTCACACGGAAACGAGTTCCATTTCGTTCATAAGAAACGTCAGCAGTCGTTTCTGTAAATGGTCGAAGCAGAATAATACTGATGACACGTTCCATGTCTTCTTCTGTGAGTTTTCAGAAGGCTTCTACTGGAGTGATTTCCCCGATACTATTTCGGATATATGGGAAATCTCCTGTTGTGAAGTGAAGATCGGAAACTTTATTGGCGATGATATCATCGATGAGAGCTAAAAGCCGAGTGAGTTCCATAAGAAAGGAAGTGAAAAAATAGATTTTGCTCGATTCGAGCGAAGAGAGTTATTCTTTAGTAACCACAGTAGCTGAGTGTATTTGAGAGGATCTGAACCATTTCATTATTTTGAACCGATGCGCCCGTCTGGAAAGTCGAACCAGATTCGTAAATACTGGTTGCACCGAGGGTTTTTGCTTTCTGTACCGTGATGTAGTCTTGATCATCTCGACTGATCGTCGTTGTATCTGTATCTTGAGTGAGATCGACAAATACGACGGTTGAATTTTGCGCGAGTGTATTTCCAGTTTTAAATTCGATCATTTTTACGAGCATTTCCATGGCTTCGATACGTGTGAGCGGTTTTGCGATTTTCCATTGGTAATCTTTGTCGATCAGTCCAAGTTCTTTTGCTTTTACGAGGACAGGAGCAAACCAAGCCGTTGGATCTACATTCCCAAATCCAGTCCAAGTATAGTATCCAGGATATGCAACATATTTTCCATATTTTGTGAAGTATCCATTCAGGTCGGCCGGTTCGTTAAAAAGCGAGAGCAGAGTCATGAGGTATTCTTCACGAGTTGTATATTGTTTTCCATCAAAATAGATTCCGTATTGTGAGACAGCACAGTGTTTTGCGAGTTTTGCGAGTGCCGTTACGACGTCATCTTCTGTATCAGCATCCGTACGAAATACTTTTGTTTCCTCATCAGCTAAACAACTATGGATGAGTCATCCAGTAGAGGAAATTGGATTATTCGTTAAGATTCCATTCGTATAGTTTGCGACATCTCCGATCCACATAAATCCTTGATTGGCGATTGTTTGATGAATAATATCCCATGCAGACAGAGGAACAGAAGGATCGATA
>CANBWW010000067.1 GCA_947373235.1 Candidatus Altimarinota bacterium
ATAAGAGTTTTACGCATAAAAAAGAATTGAAAATGTGAGGATTATTGGATAGTTCCAGATGTTGAAACTTCGGGAAGAGAAAGATCATTTCCTGTTGAAGTATCTTCCTGGAATGGGCTCGATTGAGATAAAACAGTATTCATCTCATCAATAAATGATTGCATAGGAGTTGATGGAGAAGGGATTTCTATAGTTGATGGAGAATTTTTATTTTTGGTGATGTCGAGATCGATATTTCCGAGGGAAGCTCCGCTCGAAGAGGCATCTTGAACATTGAGCTGAAGGGAAAATCTTTTTGGCATCACTCGAAGACCGACATTTGCTCGCATAGATTCAGTTTCTCCTGACTTCACGATGAGTGGACCCGTCAACATATCATCTTGTGAAGATTTTTCGAGATCTAGTGTGAGATTGGTACCGATACTCGCACCTTTTACATGGAATGATGAAAGTATTTTATCATCGATTTTTCCATTCCAAGCTATATTCCCGATTCCAAAATTCAAACTTCCAGAAAAAGCACCACTTGGATCGGATGTTTCCACAAAGGTTGCAGTTACCCCTTGTGCCGTGAGTGTAGAATCGATACGCACAACACGATCACCGTCTTTCTGAATAGCCATATTCCATTTCCCTATGTCTGTTCCTGACTGAGAAAGAGAAGCATCGAGAGTTGTTGTTTTTGTATCAGAAATCAGATGAAAACCAAACGTACTTCCATTGCTATTCGTCGCGATTGCAAGTGTATTCGGTGTTTCATGCAGTTGGAAATCAGCCATTTTTTCAGTGGAACCAGAAGCAACGATATTTCCGACAAAATCAGCTGTTCGAGATTCGCTCGGATCAAACGACATCGTTCCAGTTATATGAATTCCTGAAAGATCATTTGCGAGATTCGTTTTTGCATCATCAGCCATTGACTTTCCAGTTGCCTTTTGTGTAAAGTCATCTACAAGTGCGATGATATTTTGATTATTGAGTTCTACACTATATGAGTGGAGAGATCCAGACATACCAAGATCAGCGGCCTCCTTCCAGACTGGATATTTTGTGAGATAGTTCTCGACATCATCGAGCGTCATTTTTGAGAGCATTTCCCCAACTTGAAACTGTGCTATTTCTTCGTCTGTTGCACCTGAAAGTGCTTTTTTACGATCTTCTGAAGTATAAGAAAGCCATTTTCCATCATATTTTTTTAGAATATCGAGAGTTTCAGTTGGAAGCAGATTTTCAGAAGTGACATTGATCGTTTTTACAAATGCATCTCCAGTTTTTGAGATCAATGAAACCTCATCAGCCGAAAGACTTCCACTCGAAAGAAGACTCGTGTAGAGTGCGGAGATCTTTTGTAAACTCAGAGAAACATCTCTATTTTGTGAATTCAGAGAATAGTTAGCATTGAAAGAACCAGAAAAAACTGAACTTACGGCTCACGCGAGTTTGACAGAACCCTCAGCACCGATAGGAACTCCATATCCAACTGTTTTAGAAATTTCTCGTACAAGGGCCATCTGCGAAGAGACATGAGCCTTATAAAGCGACTCGAAATCTTTTGGCTGACTCATAAAAGGTACCGAACAAGATCCCAAAAAAAGAAGAAGTGCTGGAAAAACCAAAAATTTCGAAATTCACATAAAGGAAAAATAAAAAATAATCCAAAAAAGTATAGGAAAAATGGAGGAAATCGCAAATTTCTCTAGAAAAATGGATTGCTTTTTTTCTATTTTCTGTATCCTCAATACTGTTTTTATGAAGATTTTTCCTTCATTTTCTAAAATTCTCCAAAGTAAAATTCATTTTATGAAAACTACGGTTTCTTAAAACTGCGTTCCGCTCGAATCTAAAATTCGTTTATTTATTTTTTCATTTGAATTATGGCAAATATCGATCACGTTCCAAGTAAATACATGCTCAACCTTCTTCATGTACTTCCGGCATTTGCCAGCGAAGAAAAAAAACGAATCAACACGATCATAGAACTCAACTCTATGACGATCAATAAATATGAAATCATCACAGAATCTGGTCAACTCAAACTGGATCGAGTTGGGTATTCTTCACTTTCTTATCCGTTTGCTTACGGAGCCATACCTTGTACGTGGGATGAAGATGGGGATCCGCTCGATGTCGAAATCGTAGGAGTCACAGAACCGCTTGTTCCTGGTTCTCTTGCAGAGATCCGTATTATCGGCATCATGAAGTTTAATGATGGTGGCGAAGTGGATGATAAAGTAATCGGGGTGATCGCCGACGACAAGCGTATGGATCATATCACCACTTGGGAACAACTCGGAAATCACTGGAAAACAGAAACAACGTATTATTGGGAACACTATAAAGATCTCAAGAAACCAGGAACGTGTCGTGTGGATGGATTTTTCTGAATTGATGAAGCAATAAAAATCATCAAAGAATGTGAAGAACGATATGATACTGACTATCGACCAAAATTCGAACAAACATAAAAAATAAAAGATCTTACGAAAAACGAAGATCTTTTATTTTGGAAAGAACACGAGAATAGAAGAGAGCGACTCTGGATGGATCATGACTTTTTTCCATTTTTTCTCGATCTTCTTCTATTGCGGAATATAGATTTTCTTGATACTGAGTAAGCATCTGGGTTTTCATTTCTATTCATTCCCAAAGATAATTTCTCTTGGCACTATCTATATCAGGATTTTTTATAAGAATCTCAAGTTTTCCGATCTCGATTTGTTTATCGAAAATATTCGATTCTAAAACTGAAAGTCTCGGAGAACCATTGATTGGATGAGAAATATGATCAGATCGTTTTTTAAAATCTTCTTTCTTTTGACAAGTAACGGATATTTCTGGAGAGGTTGGATTTCCTGATGTAAGTATTTCTGTGCAAGCTTTTTGAAAAAATATACTGAGTCATGGACTAAAATCCGAAACAGAAGCTTTTTCAGAATTTTTTGAGAGATCACCACATCCACTCAAAGCAAGAGATGTTCCAAAAACAAAAGCTGGAAGCTTAGACATAGTAAAAATCTAGTATTTTATAGACACAGAAGATATATTTCTTGCACTTTATAATAAAAAGCAAACGAGTCAATATTTTATCGGAAAGAAGAAGAAAAATTTTCCATACGGAAGATTTTTTAGATTATTTCTACAAAAAATTATTCAATTTCAGCTAACATCTTATCAAATGCTTCATATAAAGAAGATGCAAGAAGTTGAGGACTTGGAGTTTGATGCAATACATCCTTCACTCTGTTTTTAGCTCTTTCTGAAGAAGTTTGTTTTCATTGAAAAATACCTGAAAAACGAGTCATAGTCTTTGAGATAAGAGAAGCATTTTCTGATTTGGAAGAGAGTATTTTTTTAAGTATTTCATCAGTCTCACCCTTTATCACCTGGACTTGAGTAATAAGATCTTGAGTATCACGATCATTTACATTTCTCATCACATAATCCATAACCTCTGCTATAGACGTCTTACATAAAGCGATAGATTCTAAAATATATGGAGTACGTCACTCTTCTATCTGTTTCGAAACATTCCTTAAAATAGACGAAACTCATTCTATTTTGGGAATACTTTCAGAAGCAGAATCGATACGATGAACCGATGGAGCAGTATTCAATGAAGACATAGAAATTATTTTAATGATAGAAATACACTCAAATAATTTTATATTAAATTTTTAATATGTCAATATTATTTATGATCTTTAATAAAAGTAAATATCTGTTTCTAGAGACGGAAAATAAAATTCCATTTTTATGATTTTTCCATATACTTCGCACATGATAAAAATAGTCTCACATACGCTGCGTGCGAAGGATGCAAAGGAATATACTTTTCCAGAAACACACAGAATCACGATCACTTGTCAGTCGGGACTCGAGTCCCTGATACGAAGAGAAAGTGAAAAAATCTGACTCATCGATATTATCGGACAAGACCGTATGATCACCGGAACAGGAGATCTCACAACCATATATGAACTCCTCACACGAAGTCGATTTTCGAATCGTGTCTATATGAATCTGTCTGAAAAAAAAGTCACAGATTTCGATAGCCTTCATGAGCTTTGTCGTCAGATCCCGTGGGAACTCTACCTTTCTGGAAAAGAACAGATTGTCGTCGAAGCATCTTCGACTCGTTCTACACTTGAGAGTTCGCCGACGATACAAAGTGTAAGCCAAAATGCAATCTTCTCGACTCTCACCACTCCAAATACCACGAGTGGGATCGAGGTGCACATCCTTGTTCTTATCGTCGATGATACCGCAAAAATCCTCCTTGATATAACCTGAGAACCGCTTCATAAGCGTGGATATAGAGAAGAAGCGGGTGATGCACCGATCAAAGAAAACCTTGTAGCCGCACTCATCGCTTTTACCGGATGGAAATACAAAACTCCCCTTCTCGATCCATTTTGCGGAAGTGGGACGATCGCGATCGAAGCCGCGATGATGGCAAGAAATATTGCTCCTGGAGCGAATCGAAGATTTCGTATCGAAAGTCTGAAGTTTCATAACCGCGAAGAACTCACTTCAGTAAGAAATATTGCTCGGATGAATGCCTATGGAAGTGGAGAATATAAGATCTATGCTTCTGATATCGACCCTGAGATGATAGAAAAAGCAAAACGAAATGCAGAAAGAGCAGGTGTAACGGAGGATATCACTTTTTCTACGAGTGACTTTATCGATACTTCTGGAAGTGGAAAAACAATCATTACCAATCCTCCATACGGAAAACGTCTCGAAGACGCAGATATCGCAGGACTCTATACAGAACTCGAAAAAAAGATAGAAAAGTGAGGATATATTACGTCAATGAAACGCAATCCTGGACCCAACTGGAAAAATAAAAAACTCCT
>CANBWW010000068.1 GCA_947373235.1 Candidatus Altimarinota bacterium
GATACGATTATTTCTCGTGAATATATAGCCAAAAGATTCGCAAAAACACAGATCTTGATCATCGATGAGATATCGATGCTTTCTGGTGGATTTCTCGATTCGCTTGATCGTCTCTTACAGTCGGCTCGGTTTTCTCCAGAACCTTTTGGTGGTATTCAGGTTGTGTTGGTCTGAGATTTTTTCCAGCTTCCTCCCGTCACTCGCGGAAGTTCGATAGAGTTTGCTTTCGAACATCCAGCTTGGAAAACATTTCGTCTCGCAACCTGCGTCCTTCATGATCAGTACCGACAGATGCAAGATCCCCTTCTAGATATTCTTTCTGAGATCCGTACGGGAGATATTTCTTCTCGTTCGCGAGAGCTTCTCGATAGTCGGAATATTCCTGTAAAAACAGAAGATCATACAGAACTTTTTACGAAAAATATCGCCGTTGACGCTTATAATAAAGAAAAACTCGATGTGATCGGTGGAGATATATTTATCTTCGAAATGCAGGCAAAGTGAGCTGAAAAACTCGTCGAATCTCTGAAAAAATGATGTCTCGCTCCAGAAACCCTCGTTCTGAAAAAATGAGCCCGCGTAATGTTCGTGAAAAATAATTTCGAAGGTGGATATGTAAATGGTTCGATCGGACATATTACTGGAAAGTTCGAATGACTTCCCGTCATCGAACTGCTCGATGGTTCCCAGGTAATCGCGGATTATGCGAGCTGGGCGATCGAAGAAAATGGAAAGGTGAAAGCAGAAATCGCTCAAGTCCCGCTCAGACTTGCATGGGCTATCACGGTCCATAAATCTCAGGGAATGACGCTCGATACAGCTGTTATGGATCTTTCTGATGCCTTTGTTCCTGGGCAGGGATATGTGGCACTTTCTCGAGTTCGCTCACTCGAAGGACTTATCTTAAAGTGATATAACTCGACGGCACTGGCTATCGATCCACGAGTTCGAGAATATGATGAGATCCTGAGACTCACTTCTGAAAAAACTTCTGAACGACTTGCTCAGATTTCTTCAGGAGAAAAATCTACAAAAATAGAGGAAGCCATCAGAAAACTCGGGGGCGTACTTCAGAAGCTCGACTTGGATATGAAAGGTCCAAAAAGGGAAAAACTCGCAACCCATGAAGAAACCTATCTTCTCATCGAAGCGGGAAAAACTCTGGAAGATATCGTCGAGATTCGTTGACTAAAAATATCTACCATTTTTTCTCATCTTGAAAAACTGCTTGAAGAAGGAAAAGAAATAGGAGAACACCTTCTCGATTTCGATAATCCTGATGATCTCGCTCCGATTCAGGATGCATTTTTTGCCTTACAAACTTGGAGTCTCTCATGAGTTCGCGAACATCTTGCAGAGACGGGAGGTGTCCAGTACGACTATGATACACTGAGGACCGCACGACTTATATTGCAGATGCGTGGAATAAAAATAGAATCATAAGTATGCAACACACACTTTCTTATAAAAACATCTCGATCAGTATTTCGTCTCTTGGTACAGAGCTTCAGTCTCTGAAAAACTGAGAAGTGGAATTGCTCTATCAGAAAGAAGATGTATTTTGGCAGCGTCAGTCGCCGATTCTTTTTCCGATCGTCGGTGCGCTGAAAGATGGTTCATATCGATATGATGAAAAAATATATCATCTTTCACAGCATGGATTTGCTCGGGATAAAGAGTGGAATTTGATCGAACAAACAGAAAATTCTCTCACTTTTTGACTGAATTCGGATAGTTCCAGCTATGCTCTCTATCCATTTGATTTTGAGATTTGATTGATGTATTTGCTTTCTGAATCTGTACTAGAAGTGAGATACACTGTAAAAAATACAGGAACGAAAAATATGTATTTTTCTCTGGGTGGACATCCAGCGTTTTTAATCGAAAATATTTCAGATTATTCGATTTTTTTCCCAGAAGATGATATGCTCTCGATCGATCGACTTCAAGATGGACTCATTTCTATTTCGGAAAAACGAGATCTCGAAGGGAATACACTTCCACTTTCAGAAGCCATTTTTCGGAAAGATGCTCTGATTTTACGTTCTTTGCAGTCAAAAAAAATATCTTTCAGAAAAAATAGTGAACTTATTTTGGAGTTTGATCGTGGGAATTTCCCACATTTTGGTATCTGGAAGCAACCAGATGCTCCATTTCTCTGTCTCGAGCCGTGGAGTGGATATGCAGATATGAGTGATGCGAGTGGAAATCTGGAAGAAAAATCTTGAATTATTGAGCTTTCTCCCGATGAAATAAAAAACTTTCGATGGTCAGTGAAGATAGAAAGTTCACATTTTTAGAAATTTTCTTTACTTTCATAATACTTTCTGTACACTCTTTTTGCTTTATATTTTAAACTAAAAATTATGATTTTCGAAAATGTTATCACGATGCCTCGTATTCGCCTCGTTTCTCTGATAGATCTCATCAAAAAAATCCAAACACAAGCGATCGAAAAAGGTATCACTGAGGAGGCGATTCTCCAGTCTCGTCTTGCTCCCGACATGCTTCCGTTTGTTCGTCAGATCCAGATCGTAGCAGACAATGCAAAAAATACTGCTTTTCGTCTTTCTAAAAAAGAAATCATTCCTTTTGAAGATACGGAAACAACTCTCGATGGACTGATCGAACGTATCCAAAAAACAATCGATATTCTCGATACTTTCTCAGAAACTGATTTTGTAAATGCTTCGACGATCGAAATCCGTCTTCCGTGGTTTCCTGGTGTGTATATGCTTGGAGATAAATGTCTCTTTGCTTATGCACTTCCGAATTTCTTTTTTCACCTCGTAACCGCGTACGATATTCTTCGAAATGCTGGATTTGAAATCGGAAAGTCGGACTATATGGGAACGGGACTTCCATTTCTTCCAGATACTCAAAAATAATACCAAAATTTCTTTTTATGAGTTCTTCGAACTCTTCATTCTGCATTCCGTTCGAAAATGCGAACACGCCCTCTTTTCTCACTTCATTTGAATTATGCAAAAATCTGAACTGGCACTTTCGATAAAAAACCTTACAAAAACATACTGAAACTGAACCAAAGCCCTCAGTGGAATCACTTTTGATATCAAAAAAGGTGATTTTTTCGCCTTGCTTGGACCGAATGGTGCAGGAAAATCTACGACTATCGGAGTCATCTCAGGACTGGTGACAAAAACTTCTGGTCAAGTGATCATCGGTGGTCATGATCTTGATCATAGTTGAGCAGAAGCTCGTATGGGTGTCTGAGTAGTACCTCAGGAATTTAATTTTGGGATTTTCGAAAAGGTGTACGATATCGTCATCGCTCAGGCTGGGTATTATGGGATCAGTCGGAAAGCTGCGGCTCCAAATGCAGAAAAATATCTGAAAGCTTTGGGACTCTGGGAAAAACGAAATGTGCAGGCTCGAACACTTTCTGGTGGTATGAAACGCCGACTGATGATCGCACGGGCACTGATACACGATCCGATTGTTCTTATCCTCGACGAACCAACTGCTGGAGTCGATCTCGAACTTCGTCACGGTATGTATACATTTCTTCGCGAGATGAATGAGTCGGGAATGACGATCATTCTCACGACGCACTACCTCGAAGAGGCCGAAAGTCTCTGTCGCAATATGGCTATCATCGATGCCGGAATGATCCGAAAACAGTGACCGATTCGAGAACTGCTCGCGACCATGGAAGATGAAGTGATCACGATCGATCTCGATAAGAAATACACTGGACAAGCTCTCGAAAAATATGCTCCGAAAAGTGAAGGAGATTCCGTGGATGTAACGATTTCTTCAAAGTATAGTCTCGATGATGCCATAAAAATCCTTGGGCAAGAAGGCTATAAAATCATTTCCATGAAGCCAAAAAGTGGAAGACTCGAAGAATTTTTTCTTAAAAGCACGAAGAAATAAAATACATATTTCCGGCGAATTTCACATATATTTTTCTCATATCTTATGAATCCTTCACAACTTTTTACATCATACTTTACCATCGTCTTCAAAGAAGTACAGAGATTTATCCGTGTTTGGAGACAGACGATTGTTCCGCCTGTGATCACGACGACTCTGTATTATGTCATATTTTGACAATTTATCGGTTCACGTATCTGAGAAGTATGAGGACTTTCGTATATGGAGTTTATCGTTCCGGGACTCGTGATGATGTCTGTGATTATGAATTCATTTTCTCACGTGGTTTCATCATTTTATATGGCGAAATTCCAGAAAACAATCGAAGAAATCCTCGTTTCCCCGACTCCATATCCGATTATTATCGCTGGATTTGTAACGGGTGGGATTATCCGTGGAATGGTGACGGGAACGATTGTATTTTGTGTAGCATTCTTTTTTACGAGTATATCGATCCATTCTTTTGGTTTGATGTTTCTTGTCGCTTTTCTGACTTCACTCCTATTTTCCCTTATCGGTCTTTTGAATTGACTCCTTGCGGATAGTTTTGATTCTACATCTATCATCCCGAATTTTGTTCTCACACCGCTGACCTATCTTGGATGAGTATTTTACTCGATATCTCAGCTTCCGACGATCTGGCAGTATGTATCACATGCGAATCCGATCCTCTATATCGTCGATGGATTTCGCTATGCGGTTCATGGTGTTTCTGATATTTCGATCTATCTTTCACTTGGTGTCATTGGTTTATTTTGCTTACTGTTCTTCTCGATCGTCTGGTATCTGTTTTCGAAAGGTGAGTGAATCAGAAATTAAAAATCCCTCAATTGAGGGATTTTTTAGACTTTATTTCTGACATAGATGAGCTTATACCGTCCTT
>CANBWW010000069.1 GCA_947373235.1 Candidatus Altimarinota bacterium
CGTTACATTATTTCTTCCTCATCAGCTGCACAATCTACAGTAGATACTTCCAATACTGATAGTATTTTGGGTCAAGATTATGCAACCAAGGCTCGTAGTGGTGACTTTTCATACACAGATATTCCAAATATTATCGTTGCACTTATAGAGAATCTTCTGCTTCTTACTGGAACTATCTGTGTGATCGCCCTTGTTTATAATGCTGTACGTATGCAGATAGCCAGTGGTATAACTGGCGATAGTTCTCATGTAGATCACGCAAAAGATGGTATCAAATGATCATTGATCTGATTCGTGCTTTCTATGTCTGCATGGTTTTTGATGACAAAATTTGTTGAAATTCTTTCAAATATAAGCTAATTTTTTATGTTTTCTTGGCAATTTACTACTGAAAAAAATCGTCCAAAAAGTTGGTATTTGATCGCTTTGATCATCGTTCTTTTTTTGGTTATTTATGGAATCTATGAGTGACTGTATCTTATGTCAGTGGTAGCTTTTCTCTTTGCTGGAGTCTACATAATGATGGAAAATAATTCTTCTCCAATAACTTCAGTTCTTGTTGATGAACATAAAATACAAGTGAACTCGACTCTTTATGAATTTGATAAAATCTCAAAATTTGCACTTTTGTCGATCGAATGAAAGATCGTTATGCTCCGTATTTTTCCTAAAAAATCTATCACCAGTATTGTCGATATTCCACTTACGGACGGTGTGGATATTCCAGATCTCAAAATACTTCTAGAATCACATGTAGAATATGATGCAAATATAGATTGGTGAAAGTCAGATCGATTTATCCATGCGATGAAGCTCTAAAAAAATCCTCAACTTTGAGGATTTTTTTAAAAGAAATTTTATATTATTTTTCATCATTATTTTTATTTGAACTTTTAATTAATCGAATCATGTGTTCATCAAATCCTGCTTTTTTCATTTCAGTATCAAAGTCGGAAGTATTATCAAATCCTAAAATTTCCATTTGCCCTAGTCGTAAATATATAAGCAAAGATCTTACTCTATCCACTTTATGTGCAAAACTTGCAGATACCTCAGGTAATAGAAATCTTTTATTGACTCTTTGTATTGCATATTGATGTCCTATATCTACATATTCATCTGCAGTATAGGGATATTGCGGATGCTTTTTTTTAGATGTATCAATATGTAGGGCTGATAGATACTCTGTAAGTATATATCAGTTTTCTAAATTTGCTAGCATCTTCATGTGATCGAAAATACTGCTTCAAAGTAATTTTTCTATATTCAATTTAGTCGTCATTATATAGAAATGAATAGATGAGATATATTTTAGTTCTTTTCTTCTTGAATCTTCTTCATCCCAAATTTTGTTTATACTAGTAGGGCTTAGTTTTTTTAACATAATGTACTTTTAATTAATATATTTGTATATACTTTATTATTATTTTTTGTCAATTTTTCTCAAACATATTCTTTCTATTTTCGTTTAAAAAGTTTTACTTTCTTCATTTTTTTTATATCATACTGCCGATCTTTATGATGTTTCTCTTTATTTTTTCCGCTCGTTCTTGCTTCGGAAAAAGTATTTTGTTTTCGATAATCATAGTTTATCTTTTCATATTCTCCGTCACATGACATACGACTCAAGTCAAATCCAAGTTCTCGAAGGTCTCGATCCAGTAAGAAAGCGTCCTGGTATGTATATTGGTGAAACGAACGAACAAGGTCTTCATCATCTTGTGTGGGAAATCGTGGACAACTCGATCGATGAAGCGATGGCTGGACATGCGAAACATATAACGGTTACTATGCACAGTGATGGATCTATTTCTGTGGAAGATGACGGTCGTGGTATCCCCGTCGATATCCATGCAAAAACAGGAAAATCAGCACTGGAAACGGTGATGACGGTACTGCATGCGGGAGGAAAATTCGGTGGTGCTGAGAGTGGATATAAGGTTTCTGGGGGTCTTCATGGAGTAGGTGCTTCTGTGGTGAATGCTCTTTCCGATAACATGCAAGTGTGGGTTCATAAAGATGGAAAGATATATACACAGTCCTATAAACGTGGTATCCCAGATGATCAAGTGAAAGATACTGGTGAAAAAACAAAAAAGCACGGAACCGTTGTTCGGTTTTGGCCAGATGGTACGATGTTCACGACGACGATCTTTAACTATGATACGATCCGAACTCGTCTTCGTCAGCAAGCCTATCTTACGAAAGGTATTACGATGACACTTTTCAATGAGTTTACCGATGCTTCGTATCGATTTTTCTTTGAAGGTGGTATCCAGTCCTATGTTCATCACCTAAATCGTGGAGTAGAAACGATCGGAGATGAGATTTTCTATGTAGATCGTAATCTCGATGATATCCAAGTAGAAATCGCTTTGCAGTACAAAAAAGATGACTATACAGATCGTCTGATCAGCTTTGTAAACAATGTCACGACGACAGATGGTGGAACTCATATGGCTGGTTTTCAAGCGGCTCTCACACGTACGATGAATAAATACGCTCGTGAACAAGAGTTTCTCAAAGAAAAAGATAACAATCTCGAATCAACTGATGTTCTCGAAGGTATTTGTGCAGTGATTTCTGTGAAAGTTCCTGAACCACGTTTTTCTTCACAAACGAAAGAAAAACTCGTGAATCCAGAAGTAAAAAGTGTGGTAGATAAGATATTCTCTGAAAGACTTTATGACTTTCTCGCAGAAAATCCTAAGGTAGCAAAATCTATGATCGACAAGTGTCTTCTTGCCTCTCGTGCTCGTGCAGCTGCGAGAAATGCTCGTGATACTATCATCAGAAAAGGGGCTCTCGAAGGCTCTGGTCTTCCTGGAAAACTTGCAGACTGTAGCTCAAAAGATCCATCAAAATGCGAACTCTATATCGTCGAGGGTGACTCGGCCGGTGGTTCCGCAAAACAAGGTCGTGCTCGAGAATTCCAAGCGATCCTCCCACTTCGTGGAAAAATTCTGAACACCGAACAGGCTCGTCTCGATAAGATCTTCGGAAATACGGAAATCAAAAATCTAATCATCGCTCTCGGAACCTCTATCGGAGATAGTTTCGACTATGGTCGTCTTCGGTATCATCGTATTGTGATAATGACGGATGCGGACGTCGATGGGGCTCATATCCGTACACTTCTCCTCACTTTCTTTTTTCGATACTTTCGTCCACTCGTCGATAACGGTCATATATTTATCGCGAATCCTCCACTCTATAAGATGAGTAAAGGAAAGTCATCTTGGTATGCCTACTCTGATGATCAAAAGGTAAAAATCATGGAAACAGAATGAGTTACTTCTGAGGGAATCCAGCGTTATAAGGGTCTCGGGGAGATGAATCCAGAACAACTTTGGGAAACAACTATGGATCCAATCCAGAGAAAAATGTTTCGAGTTGGTATCGAAGATGCTGAAAAAGCTGATGAAGTCTTCCGAATCCTCATGGGTGAAGATGTTCCGCCACGAAAGCATTTTATCCAGTCTCGTGCTACCAGCGTAGCGAATCTCGATGTATAAAAAAATATCCTTCTAAGAAATAGAAGGATATTTTTTTATATAAAGTATTAACCCGTATCATAAAGATTTTTCTGGATCTACCTTAATCTCGAGCGCATGGGATTTATTGTGATCAAAGAGAATCATATCTCATACATTGAGTGTTAATTTTCATTCCATTTCTTCATGTGAAAATAAACCTTTTTGATTATCTGGAAAAGAGAATGGTATAAAAAGTGTAGGTGTATGAATTCAGAGAATTTCATCTGAATGATTTTTTAGATCCCCAAAACAAATTATCTGACTATGTTTTCGATAATTTAAATCAAGAGTATATCCGATTTTTTTAAGTTTATCTGAAATATAATTATATACTTCTTCGTTTAGTGTTTGTCATCTTTGTGGAAAAATATTTAGATTTTTTAGTAAAAATCTACGCGTAAGTTCATTATCAAATGTGTGTTGTAATTCTTCTATTTCATGAGTTACTTTTCAAGTAAGTATTTCTATCGTTTTTGAAGATAATCTATGGGGAATTTGGATTTTTTCTTCTGATTGAAGTTTATTAGTCTGCATTTATTCAAAATCAGTAATATAATGAACGACGAGATAATATCGTTTTTCACTCGGTTCTACATGGATCGACATTCCGATTTTTGTAAATGATCCGTTCATAATACTCTTATAGTGATCACCATTGGCAGCTTTTTCACGCATATAATAATCAAAAGTAGATCGAATGGATGTGATTAGTTGAGCGGTACAATCTGAAGAATTACAATTATAATAACCATAACCATCATTTTCTACAGTAGTTACTCGATTTCTTACGACACCAACGACTCCACGATCTGCAAACCATTGGCTGATTTTTGCAAAATTATAATACCCATCGCCAGGAGTTCGTTCATGATAATTGAGTCACTTCCCTGCCGTAAAAACTACATTCCAGTCTTGAGCTGTTTTATCGAGTCGACTATCGAAAGAAAGTGGGAGAGCTCCAGCAGTTGCACGCTGGGTATTATACCAACTGAGCCAAGTATTTCTTACTTGATTCATATTGACTCATGGGATCGATTCTGAGGCTGGATAACTTGTTTGAGGAGGATTTACGATCTGTGGTGAAACAGATATTTTGAGTGTAGGTTGGAGATTCAGAACTGGAGTAACTGTTTGTGAAACGATAGGAGTAAGTGCTGGCGTGATCTGAT
>CANBWW010000070.1 GCA_947373235.1 Candidatus Altimarinota bacterium
TGCAACTTCTTTTCTCGATAAAAATGGTGATGGAAATATCAAAGATGATATACTAAATATGTGAATGAACTGGCTGAAAGGAAAAATAAGTGCATAAAAATTTTCAAAGAGATATTTTATTTTCTATTTTTCTACCTATGCGTATTTTCCTTTTTTCTTTCGTGATATTTTGTCTGACAGGATGTGTAGAAAATACAAACGCTCCTTTTCCATCGATTTCTTCTGAACAAAATCCTACTGAAACTGGAACGATAGAATCACCTCAAAGTTCCACTTCCATTCTCGATCCTTCTGGAAGTGGGGCATACGCCTACACGATCATTTCTGAAAATGTTGAGAAAGAGACCGTTCAGATTCATCATATACAATGAAACTGAAACATACTCTCATTCAAAAATATCGATGCGAAAAAACTACATGTAGAAGTGACATTTCCAAAACCAAATTCTGGAAATCTCAGATGGGCACAAGTCGTCTTACCAGATGGAACCATGGATGGACCATTTTGACAAGATATCGACTATGAAGTGACCCAAACAGGAAATTATCAACTTCGTTTCTCGGAAAATATGATGGCAGGAGATCCTTGGTCTGGAGAGGCGATCATAAGTCTTACTCTTACAAAATAAAAAATACCCTTCAAAGGGTATTTTTTAGAGTTAACCAAAGAAGCCAAGTTTTGTTCACATTGGGTCTTTTCCATATTCATTATCTCCAGCTTTTCATGGAATGAGAAATAAAAATAAAACTATCACGATAATACCATATACATATCATGCATATTGCATAAGTATTTGATGCCAAGGCAATCATGCTGCGGATCCAGTTAGATCAGCAAGATATTTCTCCATTCAACCTACAAACCTGGAATCCAACCACTTTCACCCATAAAATCATATAGTTGAATTATAAAACTCCACACCATAAGTCCAATCGTGATTTTTTGGATTACCTTTGGGTCTTTTCCAATATCTCTTGCTCTTTTCGTATTAAGCACATACCGCATAAGCCATCCTGCAATCATGAATAAGATACTAGCCATAGAAATAAGAGCTTCTGAACGACCCAAAAGCATCATGAGTCCATAAAAAAAATTCCAAGTAATATACCACCACCAAACATACGACCAAAGAAAGTTAAAACTAAATCCTATGCAAGTTCAAGATTATAAGGTTCATAAGTTTAAATCAAATTTTGAGTATACTTTTTGTCTTTTCGTACTTTTTCCTATAATACACGCACTCTTTCGTAACTCGCCAATTCCGAACAAATTTCTGTAAACAGCGATTGGTTTGGAACCACGAGCAGAGAGAGAGTACATATTTTTTATCTTTCTTTTTATGATCGTCTGACTCAAAGACAAAAACGCACTTGAACGCTCTGTCGTGGAGAAAACTTACACTATTGGCGGGAAAAATATAACTTTCGAATCTGGACGACTCGCGCTCTTTGCAACGGGTTCCATCGTGATCAAGGACGAAGTAGGGAATTTTCTTCTCACGACTACTGGGATCGGAAATCCGAAGGATGGAGACTTTTTTCCACTGACCGTAGAATTTCAGGAAAAATACTATGCAGCCGGAAAAATCGGAGGAAATCGCTTCATGAAACGCGAAGGACGTCCGAGTGAAAACTCGATCCTAAATAGTCGTATGATCGACCGTCCTATCCGACCGATGTTCCCGAAAGGAACTCGTACCGATACACAGATCATCTCGACGATCATGAGCTCATCAGGACTTTCTGATTTTGGATTCTATGGAGTAACGGGAGCATCTCTTTCGGTTCTTCTCGCAGGAGTTCAGGAATTCGAAGGACCAGTTTCTGCTGTCCGCATCGTAAGTGACGAAGCTGGAAACTTTGTATTTGATCCGACATTTGATCAGATAGACGCCGCACACCTCGATCTTACGGTTGCTGGAACACTCGATGCAATAACGATGGTTGAGTCACAGGGATCAGAGGTTTCGAACGATCTGATGGTCCGTGCTTTTGAGTTTGCACATAGCATCATTAAGGACTTTTGTAACGCACAGAAAGACTTTCTCGTGGAATATACAAAAATATACTCACTTCCAGAAACCGCTCTCACCGTCACAGAAACCGATGCAAACGTTATAAAAATCGTCAGTGAAAATATTTCTGAAGATCAGATCCTTGCCGTTTATGGACTCGGAAAAATGGAATTCCATGATGCACTTCATGATCTCGTGGATATGACTGCAGAAAAAATAGGATACAATAAAGAAACAAACACTCCAAAAATGAGTGATATCGCGGATGCAGTAAAATCAGTGATCAAAGACCATATGAGAAAAACCGTTCTCGAAACTCAGTCTCGTCTCGATGGAAGAAAACCAGATGAAGTACGACCAGTTCGATCGACTGCTCCGATTTTGCCACGAACTCATGGATCAGCTCTTTTCGAACGTTGAGTTACACAGGTTCTGTCGATTGCTACACTCGGTGGTCCTTCAGACATCCAACTGATCGACGACATGTACGAAGAAGATACGAAGCGATATATTCATCACTACAACTTCCCTCCTTTTTCAGTAGGCGAAGTGAAACCACTTCGTGGAGTCGGAAGACGTGAAGTTGGACATGGGCGACTCGCAGAAAAAGCACTCGAGCCAGTACTCCCACCAGAAAGCGAATTTCCCTATATGATCCGTGTTGTCAGTGAAACGACGACTTGTAATGGATCGAGTTCTATGGCGTCTGTCTGTGGATCTACGATGTCACTCATGGATGCAGGAGTTCCGATCAAAGCGATGGTCGCTGGTGTCGCTATGGGAATGATCTACGATGAAGCAACAGGAAAATACGAGATCCTTTCTGATATCCAAGCTCAGGAAGACTTTCTCGGAGATATGGACTTTAAAGTGGCACGAACTGAGAAAGGTATCACGGCACTTCAGATGGATTGTAAAATCTCTGGACTCTCAATGGAAGTGATCAAAAATGTCTTCGATGAATCCATAAATGCATGCGGATATATCATGGATGAGATGAAAAAATGTCTCGCGGAACCTCGTGCAGAACTTTCCCCTTTTGCACCATTTCTTCTCGCGGTCTTCGTTCCTGAAGAAAAAATGCGTGAAGTTATAGGAAAAGGTGGAGAAACGATCCAAAGAATTGAAAAAGACTATGGAGTACAAGTAAATCTCGAAGATGATGGAAACTGTACGATCACTGCGAAAGATCAGATTTCTGGAAAAGCCGCTCTCGAATTTATCAAGTGAATTCTGAAAGATATCGAAGTTGGGGATATTTATGAAGGAAAAATCATAAAAATCCTCGATACTGTCGGTGCGATCGTCGAGATTAGTAAATGAAAAGAAGGGATGATCCATATTTCTAAATTCGGAATCAAGGAACGTATCGCCGATGCAAATACGGTTGCAAAAGTCGGAGAAATCGTGAAAGTTCGAGTCTATAATGTCGATAAAGAGAAAGGTCGAATCGGTCTCGAAAAAATACTTTCGGAAACAGAAATAGCTGCCCAGGCAGAAAAATCAAAAGAAGTACAAAAAACAGAAGAAAAATAATTTCTCAGAAAACCTCTCGATGATGAGAGGTTTTCTTTTGCTTTTTTAGAATAAAACATATTATTATGCATAATATAATTTATAATACGAATTATGTCTGAAGTTCAGAAGGTAAAAGAAAATCATCCACAGGAAAATACATATTTTCGACACTCTGGTATCACTTTTGATGCGAAAAAATATAAAGTAGAGTTCAGTAAAGAAGCTAAGAATGTACTTTGGGAAGAAATACAAGTGATACAAACCACACTTCCGTCTACGCAAGATGAATGTAGTGAGTTTACGGCACGTACACAGCAGAAAGCAATGGATTCACTGATCCATAAAAATAAATCCGAGAAAAAAGTACGTGGTTTTTGGGAAATTACACAGGAATTACTCCACAAAAAGAAAAAAGGTATTCCAGAAAAAATAGAACAAAAGATAGAAAAAAATACTCAGGAACCATCTATTTTGTTATATATAGATGTCGAAGATAGTGAGTATATACGCGATCAAGTACCGCTCATTATCCGAAAAAGTAGCACACTCGAATCAGTCCTCCATTCTTTCTCAGGACGACTCGCATTTGCTGGAAATCAGAAACACAAAAAGCCTTCTCGTTAGGGCTTTTCTTTTGCCTTTTTGTATTTTTTCCTATACTCGGGATATGCACATTATCCATCCTACCCGTGAGAAAATCACGAAAGAAAAAGAAACTTCCTTGATCTATACCGATACAGGATTTTTCTATGCGAAATCCGAGATTCTCGAAATTCCTGAAGACAAAGTCATCATCGCTTATATCCTCGGACGCGAATGGAAACTCTCACTTGCGGAACTCGTTTCACTCTTTGGAAATGAGGCACTGGAAATCGCCAGTGAACAAATTGCTGTATTCTCACTCTCGATGAAAACAAAAGAAACTCTGATTAAAAATTTCCAAAATGTCGGAGGATCCGTTCGGATGATCGAGATTTATCGAGAATCTGATGGTGAAAAATTCCATACGGATGTCATCGAAACGATCAAAAAAGAAGCAACCTGAGGTAAATACACGTTCGCACTTGGACAATATGGAGGACTTTCTCTCGCTCTTTTTG
>CANBWW010000071.1 GCA_947373235.1 Candidatus Altimarinota bacterium
TTTTTAACTTTTTTCTTATGCGAATTATTTCTCTTCTCGCGGGTTATGCCGCTGGTTTGGCGATCGCTACCAAGTACAAAAAAGCGACTTCAAAAATCAAAAAAGCCGTGGATCCAACAAAATCAAAACTCGATCTTTTTATAGATGAGATCGTCGATCTTCATAAGGATGCCTTTGCAGATATCAAAAGTACGGTTTCAACTACTTTTGAGGATGTTGAAGATTTTGACGGACTCAAGACAAAACTTACTTCTCTCGTAGATACTTTTTCTGATGAATTCGAAACGAAACTCGCAGATATTTCTGGAAATGCAGATGAAAAGAAGGAAAAAGCGATCGAATGGCTCGAGACGATCTATGCAAAATATAAAACTACGCTTTTGAATGCGAAGAAAAAAGCGGCTGAGTTTTCTGAAGATGCAACTGAAAATACAGAAGATATCGTGAGTAATGCTGAGGTAGCCATCGAAAAAAAATACCATAGTACGAAGAAAAAACTCGAATCCGCAGTGAAGAAGGTTACAAAATAAGATTGATTTTTTCCCATTTTTAGAGAGAATACACACCTATTCTCTCTTTTATTTTTTGTATACTTCCCATGAATCCACCAGATAACAATCCAGATCCTTCCACTATCGAGGCAGAACTCGAAAACATCGTTGATACTATTTCTGAAACAGAAACTCCTGCTTCTAGCAATCCTTCAGCGGTTGATCCTGCCTTAGAAATCGCAAGACTCCAAGAAGCCCTTGCTCGCTCTCAGGCAGACTATCAAAACCTCGTGATGAGAAATGAACGAGATAAAACAGATATGGTTTATTTTCTTTCTGCAAAGATCCTCCTTCCACTTCTTACTCAAGTCGATAATCTCGAACGTGCAGTAAAACTCAAAGACGGTATCGAGTGAGATACTTTCGTCGATGGAGTGCGTTCCGTTTTTTCAGGATTTCAGAAATATCTCGAATCTCAGAAAGTGACAGCTTTTGAATCGATCGGACAAGAAGTTGATCCAGATCGTCATGATGTTATGACTGAGATGCCAGGAGAAGCTGGAAAAATCATTTCTGAATTCGAAAAAGGGTATCTCATCTCTGATCGAGTTCTGAGGCATGCGAAAGTCGTTACTGGAAATGGTGAATAATTTCAGAATATTCATCACCATTTTTTAAATACGCACTCATGCAAGAAACGATCAAAGAAATCCTAAAAAAAATAGAATCCCTGAATAATGATCTTCGAGAAGAATATGACCGACTGGCTCAAAAATATGGTTTTTCCCTCGAAAAGAAGCGAATTATCTTTCTTGAGGAATTTCGAAAAAGAAATAAAAAATTTCGTTTTCCTGCATGGAAATACGTGATTCCTACGAACCTTCGCCATCTCCTCTCGATTCCATTTATTTATGGGATGATTATTCCCGTTATTTTTCTTGATATTTGTATCACGATCTATCAGTTTTTCGCATTTCCTCTCTACCATATTCCGAAAGTAAAACGATCAGATTTTATCTTTTACGATCGGAAATTTCTCGATTATCTCAACTGGATCGAGAAGATTAACTGCCTTTATTGTAGTTATGTAAATGGACTGTTTGCGTACGCGGTAGAAATCGGGGCTCGTACGGAGCGTTATTGGTGTCCGATCAAATCCGCTCATAAGCCTCGTTTTTCTCATGGTTGGTATCAGGATTTTGCAGATTATGGAAATCCAGAAGAATGGAAAGAAAAACTCAATCCAAAAGGGAATGTATTTCTTGATTCCTATGGAGATAGGTGTTTTATAAAAAAATAATTTTTCTGAGCTCAGAGAAAAATTTTTCTAAAAGTTCCATCCGCGCTCAGAGTTTCCATTTATCAACTATTTTTTATGACTGCTTCACTTCCTCCAATTCTTCTTTCCCGTCTGGCAGCTATTCTTTGAGAAAATTATACATCGAGTTTAGAGTCTTTTTCGAATAATCGAAAAGGATCATTTCGCTTGAATCTCCTGAAAACTGATTGAAGAGAGATATTTCTCGAATTTGCAGAAAAAAATATTTCAGTAGAAAAATTTGCTCCACTCGAATGAGTCTATGTATTCGATCGAGATCAAGAGTACGCGATCAAAGGAACTCGTGCTTTTTATAATGGGAAAATCTATCTTCAGTCGATCGCTTCGATCTTGCCCGTTCTCGTACTTGCCCCTGTTTCAGGTGAAACGATTCTCGATGTCTGTGCTGCACCAGGATCGAAGACGACACAGATGACGATGCTCATGAAAAATACGGGAAAGATCGTCGCTATCGAGCAAAATCAGATCCGATATGACAAACTTATCCATAACTGTAAGCTTCAAGGTGCTACGAATATCGTTGGTGCAAAACTCGACGCATTGAAGTATTTTGAGGGAGATTTTGAAATCACGAATGGTGAGATCCATAAGAAAGGGAAATATGCCCGACCATCTGCAGAAGTTACACAGCTTGAGTCGGTTCCGCTTTTTGATCGGATTCTCCTCGATGCTCCCTGTAGTGCTGAGGGGCGTATCAGTCTCGAAAATGAGAAATCATATGGATTCTGGTCACTCGATAACATCTCGAAAAAATCTGAGCTTCAGTATGAGCTTCTTACTCAGGCTTTCGGAAAACTGAAAAAATGAGGAACTCTCGTCTACTCGACGTGTACCCTTGCTCCAGAAGAAAATGAATGAGTACTGGCACAATTTCTCTCAAAACATCCAGATGCTTCCTTGGAGACTATCGATATCGGACTTTTTGATCAGACTTGGTGGAAGTCAGGAGTGACAGAGTTTGGGGGAAAATTCTATGGAGATATCATGAAAAAAGCAGTACGCATATTGCCAAGTACAGAAACAGAAGGTTTTTTTATAGGAAAAATCGTGAAGAAATAAAAAATATCCACTCAGTTTTGAGTGGATATTTTTATGAATTTTGCTGTATTTGAACTTCTTGATTATGGAGTTTTTCTTGTGCTTTGTTATAGTTCTGGTATGGGGAAAGAATTCAAATAATCGTATTGATTTCTTCTTTTGAAAGAATATTATTCTGTCGTTTTTTGATCCATTTCTTGAGCTGATATTTTTGTAAGACGATATTATTCGGACAGGTGATATTGAGTGTACTTTTATTCGAGAATACAACCACTGGAACAATATTGGAAATGTATTTTGGTATCACCTCTTCGAGACTCTTTACATGTGAATAATTTTGATGAATAGGATTATGGAACGGAAACTTGTTTCTTTTTCAAAACATCTGCATCCATTTTTGATCATTCTCTTTTCAGAGGATATATCATCCATAATCTTTTGCTTCGATACAATATATTCCAGACTCATGAACAAAAAGAAGATCAATTTCGGTATCAGTTACATTTTTTCATTGTGGTAGATACAGGTTTATGAGGATTTTTCCATAACCAGGAATTCCAGAAAGGACATTGTAGAGCAAATATTCATGATAAAGTCATATATATTTCTGAAAAAGAGACTTTATGAATCCAGTCGAATCAATGAAAAAAAGTCCAGTATGAACTAAGAAAAATGAGTGTTTACTTTGCTTGGAATATCCACTGAGCCGATATCGGATATAGAGAGGAATAATAAACAATGCTATAAGTCCAAGAAGAATTCAATAGAGTCACATAAAGATATCTTATAATAAACTCACAATATCATATTTGTATTTTATACACAAACTTATAGTAGTTTCCCCCAATCCTCTCTCTTCACCGCTTCCGCTCTTACTTTTTCATCATATCCGCATTCATTCATCCATTTTTTTATTACCTCAGAATCATAGATTCACTTGAGATTCGAAAGGAGGGTTTTTCTTGGTTGTGTAAATGCTTGTTTCCAGAGGGTTATGAGTTTCTTTTCTTCTTCACGATTCCTTTCATTTTTTACGGTGAATTTTAGTACGATAGAGTCGACTTTCGGTGCTGGATCGAAAGATTCTTTTCATACGTATCTGATAAGCTCGATGTCATCACATGCAGTTTCCATAGCGAGGGATATGACTGAGTGATGTGGTTTTCTCGCTCGTCCTTCGAGGATTTTTTCTCCGACTTCTTTCTGCATCATTATCGTCATCTCATCGGGTGAGTTTGGAAGATCATAGAGAAACCGAAAGAGAATAGGACTCGTTATATAATAGGGGATATTAGCAATGACGGAATAGTTTGTCTCTTGAGGAACAAACTGGAGAATATCTTGGTTCTCTATCAGAATGGGATGATCTTTCCACTCATTTTTTATTCGATCTTCGAGAATCTCTATCATATCTTTATCGAGTTCTACGAGTGTGAGGGTTGTTGGGTTTTCCCTGATGATATATTCTGTAAGTGCTCCATATCATGGACCCACTTCGATGATATTTTTCCCAGTGATTGCGATGGAACTCGAGATGTCAGAAAGAGCTTCTTTGTCGATGAGGAAGTTTTGTCCGAGTGATTTCTTCGCTTTTATATTTTGCATAGGTATGAGTATAGAAAAACCAGAGAGAGAGTCAAAATAATTCAGATTGTCCACATTTTTTATTCGCTTGAGAGTACCATATGTTTCCTCATAGGAGGGAAAAAG
>CANBWW010000072.1 GCA_947373235.1 Candidatus Altimarinota bacterium
GAAAGCAAGAAGGGAAACTCACTTTGCTTTTTTCGACTTTTTTCGTATCCTATCGCTCATATAAAACCATTTCTCACCTATGTCCGCACCAAAATCTATCCGCAATTTTTGTATCATCGCTCATATCGATCACGGGAAGTCCACACTCGCGGATCGTCTTATGGAGATATCTGGAACGCTCGAAAAGAGAGAAATCCAGTCACAAACCCTGGATAATATGGATCTCGAACGTGAACGTGGTATCACGATCAAGCTCACTCCTGTACGCATGGAGTGGAAAGGAGTGGAACTCAATCTCATCGATACTCCGGGTCACGTGGATTTCCAGTATGAAGTCTCACGTTCGCTTGCAAGCGTGGAAGGGGCTGTTCTCGTCGTCGATGCAACACAGGGGATCGAAGCACAGACACTCTCAAACGTCTACCTCGCGATGGAAAACGATCTTACCATCATCCCAGTATTAAATAAAATCGACCTTCCATCGGCTGATGTAGATCGGGTAAGTACAGAAGTAATGAATCTCCTCGGATGTAAAAAAGAAGAGATTATCTGTGTTTCTGCAAAAACCGGAGTCAATGTCGAATCCATCCTCGATGCCGTACTCGAGCGTATGCCAGAGCCAAAAAAACTCTCAAAAGAATCGATCCTCATCGGTCATGATGATATAGAAAACGAAAGTGAAGTCACGAAAGCCCTTATTTTTGACTCTCAGTACGATACCTATAAGTGAGTCGTGGTCTATCTAAAGCTCTTTTCTGGAGAGATCAAAAAAGGAGACAAACTCGAATTTATCAATACCGGAGCCAAGATAGAAGCTCTCGAAGTCGGATGTTTTCGTCCAAAATACTCACCAACAGGAGTTCTTTATGAGGGGGAAATCGGATATGTGGTAACAGGACTCAAGACTCTTGCGGATGCTCGTGTGGGAGATACGATTTTTTCTGGTCCACAGGAATCCAAGATCGCAATCGACGGATTCAAAAAAATAACTCCCTATATCTTTGCTGGAGTCTATCCCGTAGATACCGATGAATATCCGACGATGAAAGATGCCATGGAAAAACTGAAGCTCAATGACTCTTCTCTCGTTACGGAACATGAAGCTTCACCCGCACTCGGATATGGATTTCGCTGTGGATTTCTCGGACTCCTTCATCTCGATATCGTGAAAGAACGCCTCTGGAGAGAATACAGCATGGACGTGATCATCACGAGTCCGCAAGTAACCTATAAAGTCCTCATCATAGGAGATAAGCGCGGGGATTATCCACGTGCGGCTCCAGAACTCATAGAATTCGGTGGACGAACGTGTACCTATCTTTGGATATCAAACCCTGAAGATCTCCCAAAACCTGGAACCTATATCCATATCGAAGAACCGATCGCCAAAGTCGAGATGATCACTCCGAACGAATATATCGGAAATCTTATGGGACTTGCACAAGAGCGAAGATGAGTGTTTAAAAATCAAACCTATCTCGATGCCAATCGTGTAGTTCTTCACTACGAGATTCCGATGGCGGAACTGGTAGGGGATTTCTATGATGATCTGAAGTCACTTTCTTCAGGGTATGCAAGTCTTCACTACGAACCCATTCGCTACCAAGTAGATGATATCGTCTGTCTGGATATCCTTGTAGCAGGAGAACGGGTGGATGCATTCTCAGCGATGTGTCACCGTGCTCGTGCGCGTATGTTCGGGAATCGTATCTGTGAAAAACTGAAAGAACATATCCCAAAAGCACAGTTTGCGATCGCAATCCAAGCAGCCATAGGTGGAGACGTGATCGCCCGTGAGACCATCTCAGCACTTCGAAAAGACGTCACTGCGAAGCTCTATGGAGGGGATATCACTCGAAAACGAAAACTCCTCGAGAAACAAAAAGAAGGAAAGAAAAAAATGAAACAATTCTGAAAAGTATCGATCCCAAGTGAGACGTTTGTGAATATTCTGAAGAAATAATAAAAAATCCAGTTTTATAAAACTGGATTTTTTATTAGAGATGATACAAATCTTAGAAAAGATGTTGAAATTTATTTACTTTTGTATCGATATAGCCTTGATTATGCTTATTGGTTGGAAGAATCACGGGAACTCTTTCGACGATTGTAACTCCGAGAGCGGATATTTCAGAAATCTTAGAAGGATTATTCGTTATGAGTTTTATTTCTTTCACTCCAAAATCTTGAAATATTTCTCCTACCACAGAATATTCACGAGCATCGGGCTTGTGTCCCAGTGCAACATTGGCATCATAGGTATCATATCCTTGTTCTTGCAGTTTATATGCTTTTATTTTTTCATAGAGCCCGATCCCTCTTCATTCCTGACGATGATAGATAAACATACCATTTCCAGAAGCTGCAATCATCCGAAGAGATGCTTCTTTTTGTGGTCCACAGTCACACTTATAACTTCAGAATATATCTCAGGTGAGACACTCACTATGGACTCTTACAAGTACGGGTTTCGTAACATCGAAGTTTTTTGTATTAAACACAACGGTTTCCTTTCACTGATCACCTGGATACACATGGATGATAAAATCTCAAAACGAAGTTGGTAAGTCTGCCTGAACTGAATTCATAATTTTTAGATTATTTTTAGTATTGTAATATATAAATATACATTTGCAACTTAATACTGCTCGAAAAATACTTTCTCTTTTTGGATTCCGAGTTCTTCGAGTTTTTCTCTTACACTTTTTACCATAGCAGGAGAACCACAGAGATAAAACTCTTGGTATTTTAATATATTTTCAGCCGTGATCCAGTCAGTCACATAACCAGTTTTCTGAAACAGATTATCTGAAGTGATCTGTTCTCGAGAAAAATAAGAAATATGTGTAAAATCCGAAAAACTTTCCCCCAACTCAGCAATCTCACTCTCATAAAAACTATCTCGAAACTCACGAACTCCAAAGATAAATGCTTTTGGAGTTTCTATTAATCATCTTTGTTTACAGGCAAGAAGCTGAGAATAGAGTGGAGCAAATCCTGTACCCGTTCCGATAAAACACTTAGAAGTATCATTTTCCTGAAGTATGAAGTGACCGAGTGACATGATCCCAGGAAGGGAAGTATGGATTTCAGCATCGCAAATAATAGGACTTCCTCGTCCATCCGAGATTCGTTTGATTACAAGTGTGAAAGTCAGATTATCCGAGTAAGCGATCGAATAAGAACGATTGAGTCATGGGGCAAGCTGAAACATCACATACTGTCCAGCTCATGGCAGATTTTCGAGAGTAATTTCTATTTGCTCAGTATTATATGCATAGGTGAGCTCATATACATCATGAGTCAGTTGTTGTTTTTTAAGAAGTGGGAAAGTAGATTTGAACATAATTAATAAAAAAATCTCTCAGATTTTAGAGGGATTTTTTTATTTTACAAGTGGAAAGTTAAGCAGCTTTTTTATCTTCTGAATTATATACTTCATCATTTCAAGCGACTCACAGATTATCGGGAAGTGTATTTGATATGAGATCAGCCGCTTCATCACGAGTTGATTGCAATTGTTTTAAGAGTTTTCCATCAATTCTTCCAGAGACACCAAGATATGAGCCAACAAGTTCAGCTATAGCAGTAGCCAAAGGAGTTTTTTTAAAACCCGAATGTACCAACTTAGAAGAGAGGTTTACAGATGTGGTTGTTTCTGTATTCGACATAGGATAAATAAGATAAAATTATGATACCCTATTTTTCTTAAAATGCAAAATTTTGCATTGAAATCTATACAAATCTACACTTTTACAAAATTTCGAACCTTTCCTTCGATTTCAGTAAAGAGTTCTGGATTTTCTTTGAGAAAATTTCGAGCGTTGTCACGTCCTTGTCCAAGCCGGATATCTCCATAACTATAGAAGGCTCCAGCCTTTTTAATAACTTCACGTTCACTTCCAAAATCGATCACTTCTCCAGCACGAGAAATACCTTCATTAAAAAGAACATCGATCTCAGCTTCCCGAAAAGGTGGCGCAACTTTATTTTTCACAACTTTTACTTTCACTCGGTTTCCAAATGCTTCTTTATCATCACCCGTTCCTGATTCAAGTTTTTCTTTCCTCCGAATATCGAGACGTTGTGAAGCATAGAACTTCAGAGCATTTCCACCCGTCGTTGTTTCTGGAGAACCAAACATGACTCAGATCTTCATACGAATCTGGTTAATAAATATAACGGTCGTGTTAGATTTTGATATAACTCCCGTCACCTTACGAAGAGCTTGTGACATAAGACGAGCTTGCAAACCCATAAAACTATCACCCATGTTTCCTTCGATTTCAGCCTTTGGAGTGAGTGCTGCGACGGAATCAACAACAATAAGATCAACTGCACCAGAACGAACGAGGGCATCGACGATTTCCAGTGCCTGTTCACCATAATCTGGTTGAGACATAATAAGCTCATCCACATTGACTCCGATTTTCTTCGCATATTCTGGATCAAATGCATGTTCTGCATCTATAAATGCTGCAGTTCCACCAGATTTTTGCATTTCAGCAATCGCATGGAGAGTGAGAGTAGTTTTTCCTGAAGATTCTGGACCATAGATTTCTATGATACG
>CANBWW010000073.1 GCA_947373235.1 Candidatus Altimarinota bacterium
GACTCATGGGATCGATTCTGAGGCTGGATAACTTGTTTGAGGAGGATTTACGATCTGTGGTGAAACAGATATTTTGAGTGTAGGTTGGAGATTCAGAACTGGAGTAACTGTTTGTGAAACGATAGGAGTAAGTGCTGGCGTGATCTGATATGCAAGCGTTCGTGCCTGACTTTTTGCGAGATTTTCAGCACGTTTTTTATCACTTTGAGTTATTCGAATTGATTTCTTTAATATTGTTTTATTGGTTTCCATCTGGAGATTCAGAGATGGCATAAGCATACCGGTTGCAAAAATCTCTGAATTTTGGAAAAATCCACTGAATGTCAGTATGAGAATGTAAATGGGGAGATATTTTTTCATAAATATTTTTCTACGAAATACTTTACTCGTCTAGAGTAGCATATATATTGCTATTTTGCAAATTTATGTTAAAAAACTCTCTTTAAGAGAGTTTTTTATTCAATATTTCTGTAAAAATCTTGGGATTTCATTGTCCTTGCGAGAGCTTCATACACTGTCCCACAAAAAATCAAAAGAGATTTATTTTTCCAGATTTATATTCAGTAACTTGTGAAGTAGACCCTGTGAGCACCTGATCCACAATAGCCTCGAGTGCAGAAAGATCATTTTTCTGACGAAGACCGAGCGTATCGACCCAGTCATCTGTCTTTCCTCATTCAAATACGAGTTTCTCGATCACGATTTTCGAGTTCGTAGAAGAAAGTTCATCAGTATTCACAAGCCTTATCACTTCTGCAATTTCATCGGTTCTGTCTTGTATATCGGATAATCCGATTTTTTCATGATGTGAATCAAAAATAGAAAAAAGGATCGTGGTGATATAGGAACAAGATTTTTTTGGATCGTTGGTAATCTGTACCAGTTTTTCATAAAAATCACTCGTCACGTGATCACTCGCAAGAATACGCGCATCATCACTCGAAAGTTTGTATTCATTGAGATACTTCAGTCGTCTATCTATCGGAAGTTCATCGATCTCTCTTTTTGTTATATATGCTTCTGTGAGAACAAGAGGTGGAAGATCTGGATCTGGAAAATATCGATAATCCATAGCATCTTCTTTCGATCTGAGCGGAGTGGAAAATCATTTTTCATCATTCCATCCACGAGTTTCCTGATCGATACTTCCACCTGATTCGTATATCTCGATCTGACGTGCATATTCTACATCGATTGCCCGACCGATAGAAGAAAACGAATTAATATTTTTTAGTTCTACACGATTTCGAAATGTGGCTTCACCCTTTTCACGAACGGAAATATTAACATCACAACGCAGCTGTCATTTTTCCATATCTGCGTCAGATGACCCACACCAGCGCATAAGTTTCTGTATTTCTTCGAGGTAGGCGATCACGTCTGATTTTGATCGAAAGTCTGGTTCCGTCACGATTTCCATAAGGGGAGAGCCCGCACGATTGTAGTCACAGAGAGTTTTCCCACTCACGTGTATGAGTTTTCCGGCATCATTTTCTATATGCATATGATGAATTCGAAACGTCTTCACTTCTCCATCTACCATCGTTTGTACTTGTCCACCATCAGCGATCGGATGATAGAGCTGAGTAATCTGATATCCCATCGGAAGATCTGGATAAAAATAACTCTTTCGATCAAAAATACTCGTTTTTTCTACCTTCGAACGAAGTGCATGACTCGCACGAACTGCCAGATCGATGACTCATTCTGAAAGAACTGGAAGTTGTCCAGGAAATGCCATACAGACAGGACAAACATGAATATTTGGCTCTGGAGCGAGTTCGAGTGCATTTGCACAACTACAAAACATCTTTGTATTTGATTTGATTCGTACATGAGTTTCGAGACCCATGATGATCTCATATTCTTTGGACATGTGTATATGATTAGATTTGATGAATTCTATTGTATAAAAAGAAGAAAAAAAGCAAGGATAACCATCAATTCCCTCTATATTTCGACTTGCTTTTCCTTATTTTTTCCTATAATGATCCCGATATTTCACTCGGAAAATGTGTGAGTATTGGGATTTTCTTTTTTCACGGATACTTCCTCTTTGGCTTCCATAATAGCCTCTGCCTGGTATTTGATCGAATTTCTCGGTAAGGATTATTTTTTTATTTTTCTCTTTTTATGGCATCTGTTAATCCGCTCATTCAGAGCATGCTCGAAAACGCCGTCCACATCGGACATAAGCGTGAATATTGGTCTCCAAAAATGCGCAACTATATACACGGTATCCAAAATGGTGTCCATGTATTTGATCTTTATAAAACTGCTGAAAAACTCGCTGAAGTGAAGGCTGTTCTTTCTGAAGAAACAGCAAAAGGAAAAACTATTCTTTTCGTAGGAACAAAAGTACAAACTCGTGATCTTATCGAGGCACTTGCGACTTCTACAGGAAACTTCTATGTAAATACAAAATGGGTTCCAGGACTTCTCACAAACTTTGCAACCATCAAAAAACGAATTGCTTACTACAATGAACTCAAGACGACTTTCGAAGGAGGTATGCTCGACGGTCTCACGAAGAAAGAAATCGCTGTAAAACAAAAAGAGCTTGAAAAACTCGAACAAGCCTATATCGGTGTAAAGGATATGAAAAAAGCGCCAGATATCGTGATTGTTGCAGATGGTCACTATGAAGATTTGGCTCTTACTGAAGCAAATAAACAAGGAGTTCTCACGATTGCCCTTCTTGGTTCTACTGGTGATATCGATAAGTCTGACTTCTTTATCCCTTGTAATGTAAACTCTATCAAAGCGATAGCGTTTATGCTTGGTGAACTCAAGGGTGCTATCAAAGCTCGAAAAACTGAAGAAAAGAAACCTCTTTCAGGAAAAGTAGAAAAGCTCGCACCAAAATCTCCTCTTGCTGCTGCATAATCTTAAATCTATGGAAACTCTCGCTCCAAATTCAAATATTACCAGTCAAGAAAAGCTCTCATCAGCCCTTGCTTATATATTTTTTCTTATTCCACTTCTTTTTGATAAGAAAACTGAGTATGTGAGCTTTCATATGGTCCAATCTTTTTGATTACTTTTAATAGGAATGATTGCTTGGTTCATTCCATTTTTATGAGCTCTTGTAAGAGTAGTTATTTTCTTCATTATTATCTTCCTTATGTGGAAGGCTTATAGTGGTGAAAAGTATAAACTCGGAGATCTCTATGATCTCGTATATAAACTCATACAGACGACAGGATTGACTCAAGTATTTTTCTTCAAAAAATAATCCTTTTATTCCTTTTAACTTAAAAAATATGATCACAGCACAAATGATTAAAGAACTCCGTGAAAGAACAGGAGTTGGTATGTCAGATTGTAAAAATGCCCTTGTAGAAGCCAATGGTGATATGGATACAGCTATCGATCTTCTTCGTAAGAAAGGTCTTGCAAAAGCTGCAAAACGCGCTGGAAATGAAACTCATGAAGGAAAAATCAAAATAGATAACAATGGTACAACGGCTTACGTAGCAGTCGTAACTTGTGAAACTGATTTTGTTGCTCGAAATGAGTCTTTTGACGAAATGTTGAATAAATTTATCACTATTCGTAAGGATGCTTACGACGATGCTGCTGCAATGGAAAAAGCTGAATCACTCAAGAGCTCTGAATATACACTCAAAGTTGGTGAAAACATGGTAATCACGAGTCTCACTCAGATCGATGGAGATGTGATCGCATCATATACACACTCAAACCATAAAAATGCAGCAGTAGTTGTTGGAAAAGATGGTGCAGATGCAGAAAAATTGAAGCAGATTGCTATGCACGTAGTTGCTATGAATCCACAATTTCTCTCCCCTTCTGATATCTCTGATGAGATTGTTGCAAAAGAAAAAGAAATCCAACTCGCGATGATGAAGGACGATGCAAAGAATGCTGGAAAGTCTGATGAAATCCTTTCAAAGATTATCGAAGGAAAGATGACAAAATTTCGCGAAGAAAACGCACTTCTCACACAACCTTTTGTAGTGAATCCCGATCAAAAAGTTTCTGATTTTATCGGACATGACGGAATCGTAGGATTCTATCGTTACTCTATCTAATATGCTCAATATTCTTTGGAGGTTTCTCCTGACGATCATATTCATCGCTTCCAACCTTATGATTCTCATATTGGTTTGGAAGATACCAGAGTTTTTATGACTTCAGGTACCAGATGATCTGAGGAATCTCCTGATAACTTTTCTGACTTTTATCTCACTCGTGAGTGGTGTCTGGTGAACTTGGACACGATCTCATCCCAAAAAAGAAAAAGTTGTTGTTCAAAAAATAGAAAAACAAACTCCAGAAACTCCAGAAATAAAATAGTTTCCTTTTATGGGAAATCTATAGCTCCATAGTTCATCGGTTAGAACGAAGGCCTCCAAAGCCTGTGTCCCAGAAAAACATCAGATGAGGGTCTTCCCTTCCCTGATGTACATAGCTCCATAGTTCAGCGGTCAGAACACTAGCCTCCAAAGCTAGGAACCAAGGTTCGATTCCTTGTGGGGCTGCCATAAAG
>CANBWW010000074.1 GCA_947373235.1 Candidatus Altimarinota bacterium
ATGAAAAACTATATTCTGAAGATTATTAAAATATGACACTTTCTTTCCTAAAAAACCCACATCTCGATCTTTTATCGGAAAAAATAGAAACAGAGCGATGTATCATCGTTCCTTTTTCTGTACATGGAAGAGTGGATATGCACGAAGTGCAGAGAGAGTTTTGTAAGGCGAATAAAAATCTTTTCATAAATCCGTTTTTACCGACGTACGAAGAAGAATACGAGTTTATAAAAAATATCGAAGAAGGGATGAAAACAGGAAATTCTTTCGAGAATTTTATCATCGAAAAAGAAACTGAAAAACTGATCGGAGCTGTGGGACTCAATTCTCCTGAAGAAACAACGATGAATATCGGGCTCTGGATTCGTGAAGATAAACACTGAAAATGATATGCAACTGAAGTGTATACTGCCGTGATCGAATGGGCGAAAAAGAATGTGAAACATACGTATTTGAAGCATTCTACAAATCCAGAAAATCTCGCATCTGTAAAACTTGCATTGAAATTTTGAGGAATTTTACAAGATGAAAAAACGGATCGTGGGCATAGTATTTATCATATTTCACTTTCGGTCTAGATTGTACTTTTTTCGGAAAAATATATAATCTGCAAATAATTTTTTCTATGCGAACACTTTTTATCGGTGATGTTCATGGGTGTTATGATGAACTGATCGAGCTCACGAAAAAGATAGATCTCCAGTATGATGATCATCTCTATTTTGTATGAGATCTTATCAATAAATGACCAAAATCTCTCGAAGTGGTGGATTTCGTCAAAAATCGTCCAAATACCTGGAGTGTGATCGGGAATCACGAGTATTTTTTGATGCATTCGGATGAGAAAATCCAGAAAATCTTTGCAAAAATTCCGGATATGAGTCCACAGAGAATCGAGTGGATTACGAAAGGTCGGGAAGCGTCTCGATCGATGCGAGAATCACTAGAGAAAGCGGGAAATCTCGAATGGATACTTTCTCTTCCGGCTTTCATAGAAAAAGAGGATTTTATACTGGTTCATGGCTGACTCCATCCTGATTTTTGAGTTCATACGCCTGTAGAAATCGCAACGATGTTGCGTGAATATAATGAAAAACCTTGGTATGAATCTTATACCTGAAATAAGCTCGTCATCTATGGTCACTGGGCTGTCGATGGACTTCGTATAAGAAAAAATACGATCTGACTCGATAGTGGTTGTGTATTTTGAGGACATTTGACGGCGTATTGTCTTGAAACTCGGGAACTCTGGCAAGTTCATGCACACGATATTTATAAGATCGCTGCTGATCACAAGTGAAAAATCGAGAAGATACAAAGTGGGAACTAGCCCATTTTTTATTTTTATAAATACTTTGACACTTATCGAAATATCAATATATTTAGTCTATGAAATCACCAACACCAGAAGACATAAAACATCTTTCGAAAATCATGAAAGCACTTTCACATGAGCATCGTCTCAAGATCTATATAGATCTCTGGAATGCAGAACAGAGGCAATATGATGGGAAAAATGAATGTATGATCTATGATCTGTGTGATACTCTCGGTATCTGAGTTCCCACGATCTCTCACCATCTGAAAGAGCTCGAAAATGCAGGACTCATCATCCTGAAAAAACGATGACGAGAACTGACTGCTCAGATGAATCATGAAACAAAGTCTCAGATTTGTCGGTATTTTGATTGTCCATAACTATACTTTATCTTTCTTTTTATGGAAAATTTTTCTGGAAAAACTATTTTGATTACTGGGGCTTCTTCTGGAATTGGTCGATCATTTGCTTATCAATGCGCTGAAAAATGAGCAAACCTTATTATCGTTTCCCGAAAAGAATCTGTACTTCTAGAAATCGCAAAAGATATCCAGTCAAAATACAGCGTGACGGTAGACGTGATCGTATGAGATATTTCGAAAATCGATACACCACAGATGATTTTTGATGAGGTAGAGAAACGCGGACTTTCCGTAGATATCTTGATAAATAATGCTGGATTTGGAAAATGGGTTTCATTTCTTTCTCAAGAAGTTGCAATATATCAAAATATGATCCAGCTCAATATTGCTTCACTGGTGACTTTGACCCATCTTTTTCTTCCGAAAATGCTCGAGAAAAAAGCTGGCGGTGTTATCAATCTCGCTTCGATCGCAGCATTTTTCCCATGTCCATATATTTCTGTGTACGGCGCGACCAAGGCATTTGTCCTTTCATTTACGGAAGCACTTGCTGCTGAGTATAGCGAAAGCGGACTTACGATCATGGCCCTGTGCCCTGGAAATACAGAAACAGGATTTCAGAAAACTGCAGAAGTTGATTTAAAATGAGAGCCAGTTCAGTCTGCCGATGAGGTTGTAAAAAATGCTCTTCGAGCCTATCAAAACAAGAAAATATTTATCGTTTCTGGATGGTCCAATAAAATCCTTACTTCACTTCCGAGGTTTTTCCCACGATCCCTGATTTTGAAAATCGTAAAAAAATCCTCAGAAAAATCAGTTCAAAAATAATTTTAAAATCCCTCATTAGAGGGATTTTTCATGTTCGAGAAGCCATTTTTTCCGCTGCATCCCTCCGCCATATCCGACGAGTTTTCAGGATTTTCCGATGACGCGATGACAAGGAATGATTATTATAATAGGATTCACATGGTTGGCTCCACCGATAGCTCGTACGGCTTTTGGATTTCCAACCATGATCGCTTGTTCGAGATAGTTTCTCGTTTCTCCGTATGGGATTTTACTCAGTGCTTTCCAGGATTTTTCCTGAAATTCTGTTCCAGATAAAGTGAGCTCTATAGAAAAATCTTTTCTTTTTCATTTGAAATATTCTCAAAGTTCTTTTTCAACGTGCTCAAGGATTTTATTTTTTTCTTCGAGAATTTTTTCTCATTGTTTTATTTTCTCTACTTTTTTCGAGAGTTCTATAGAATCAGAAAAATCAAGAAAAAGAAGGGAGGTGTCATTTGCTAGAGCAAAAAGATCTCCAAGTGGCGATGATATTTTCTGTGAATATAGATTCATATTTTTTTATTTTTTAGAAATGAGTTTTCCTTCTTGGTGGAGTATTTGTTTTAAACCTTTTGCGACGTAGAGAACTCTTCAAAAAAGGAGTCCGACCAAAAATGTAAGTACAAATGCACTGAGAACGTCTCCCTGAAGCCAATGACCAAAAAACCAATTTTTCCCAACTTCGACCGAAATATAGAGAACGAGAAAAATCCCACTCATATAGTCGAGTCGTGAGATCACTTTTTCAGCTTCTGTATCCCACGAAAGTCTTCCGATCCTTCCAGTGAGAAATCCCGCGATACAACCGAGAAAAATCCCGAGAATCGAGAGGATGACAGAAATTTTTCAGAGACAAATATTGTAGATCCCGATTCAGAGAATGATCGTAATAATCAGTATAAATATACGGATTTGATTGATAATCTTCTTATCTATATGTTTTTTTCCGATCGCACGTCTTTCTGCGAGTACTTTTTTTGATGTGTGCATATGAAAAAAAGAAAAGAATATTTCAGATCAGATTATAAACAGAATATTTATTTTAGCTATAAAATATTTAATTGACAAAATATATTTATTAGTGTATTATAAATGAAGTTTGAATCTATAATTTTCACTTATGACTGCAGAAATAAATAAAAACCTCGAAAGTACGAATAATCAACTTCAGATAAAAGCACTCGATAGTTCCTATAAAATCCTTTCTTCAAAGGAAAAACTGAAAAAATGAATGGAAGAGGATGATCAAGTTTTGATCGAACAGGTTTTTACTCAATGAGTGAAAATTCATGATCTTCCATACAAGATCAATTTACAGGTTTTTGGAAATATCCTCAGTCGAGATACGGAAGGTTTATTACGTGTAAATGGAATAAAAATTTCGTCTGTTATTCCAGATAATATGAAGGATTTTGTGAGTAATTACGATATTTATATACCTGATGAGGCTCATGTTATTTTAACTTCTGGTTGAGATCGTGTTGATTTACTCGATATGCAAGGTAACAACAGATCCATATATAACAAATGAACAAACGATCGTTTGTATGGATATGTAAAGTCTATATGAAAGAATGAAATTGTGATAAACAATGGAAGTGAATACGTGTATGGAAATATCGATACAAAAAATAATTTCACTGAAGTCATGAAGAGACCGAATACTCTTGGTATGATCGTCGTTGGTAGAGGTGATGCAAAAAAGGTTATAACAATAGAGAAAAATGATAATAATAATGTGTCTTTATTTATAAATGGTGAGCTGTATAATGGACTTCCTCAAGATACGATGTCGCGTGATGCAAAACTCGAAAAGATAAATGAAAATATATTTCG
>CANBWW010000075.1 GCA_947373235.1 Candidatus Altimarinota bacterium
AGAGAAAAGCTCTCGAAGAATACTGTTCCAAAAAAACAGGAACTCATATCCTGCCACACAGGCTCAATATGTCGGCAACCCCGATCCCTCGTACTCTTGCTCTCACCGTCTATGGTGATCAAGATGTGAGTGTGCTCGACGAGTATCCAGTGGGCCGAAAACCGATCCATACTCGAGTGGTGAAAGAAACTCAGAGAGAAGAGATTTATAGATTCATCATAGAAGAGGTAAAAAATGGTCGACAAGTGTATTGGATTTCTCCACTCGTCGAAGAATCAGAAACGCTCGATATTGCCAATGCCACGACGATGCAAGAAACGCTCGCTCATATTTTTCCTGATCTGATAGTTGGACTGATATACGGAAAAATGTCGGGAAAAGAAAAAGACCGGATTATGCAGGAGTTTTATGAAAATAAGATCCAGATACTTTCGGCAACAGCGGTCGTGGAAGTCTGAGTCAATAATCCAAATGCTTCGATTATCTGCATAGAAGCTTCCGAGAGATTTGGACTTTCTCAACTTCATCAGTTTCGTGGACGTGTCTGACGCTGAGATGATCAATCGTATTGTTATCTTTTTACGACGAAAGAATACAAATCCGATCGCCTGAAGGCGATGGAACAGACGAATGATGGATTTGAACTGGCTCAGATCGATCTCGAACTTCGTGGTCCGGGTGAAGTCTACGGCGTGAGACAATCAGGAGTTCCGGATTTTCACTTTGCAGACCTGCGTGATGTGGTTCTGATATCAGAAATTCGTGAAGATATCGAATCTTGGATTTCTCAAAAAATATAATTTCTCTTTAAAATGTCTCAAATTATCGCACTCACACTCAAAAATCTCAAAAAAATCGGAATCGAACACGAGATTCCGAATATTACTGAGGAAAATGCTGAATTTCTCAAAAATCTGATCAGTGAACGAAATCCTCAGCATATGCTCGAAATTGGTACTGCGAACGGGTATTCGGCACTTCACTTCAGTCTCGCACTTTCTGAAAGTTCTGATCTGGTTACGATCGAGCAAGCATGGAATATGCATACTTTTGCCGTCGAAAACTTCAAAAACTGTAAGGTAAAAAACATCACCGCGATCTGGTGAGATGCCAAAAAAATCCTTCCGAAACTTCGGATGGAGTATTTTGATCTCATATATATCGATGCGATGAAGAAAGAGTATCTCGAATATTTTCTCGCTTCCCTTACAATTGCTACAGCATATGCAGTATTCATTATAGATGATGTAGAGAAATTTCGCGATAAGATGGAAGACTTCTATGAATGGCTTCATGATAATCAAATACCATATAAAATCGAGAAAACAGATATCGATGATAGTATCATGATTATCGAAAGAAAAGATGTGGTATTATGAGACAAGTTCTCATAAATCGCCTTGCAATTCCCTCATTCTTTTATATACTCTTTCGGGTAAAAATATATTTACTTCGTATTTCTCAATTCAATTATTATGTCTATTAAAATCTCTACTGATGCTGAGTTTACAGCTAATACCGCTTCGGGTGTAACTCTGGTTGATTTCTGGGCTGAGTGGTGTGGCCCTTGTCAGATTATGCTTCCTCGTCTTGAAGATCTTGCTTCAAAAATCGATGGAAAAGCAACGATTATGAAACACGATGTGGATGCTCATCCAGCAATCCCGACACAGTTTCGTATCATGTCGATCCCGACGATTATCGTCTTTAAGGACGGAGCTCCTGTTGAGAAATTTGTATGAGTACAGGATACGGCGACTCTCGAATCTGCGATCGCAAAACACTTATAATTTTTAGTGAAAGGACATAGGTTATCGAGAGTATCTCTCTTTTTCCTATGTCTTTTTTTATTTTTCCTATGTCAAAAGAATATTACACTCTCCTCTGAATTTCAGAAAATGCCTCTGCCGATGAGATAAAAAAGGCCTATAGAAAACGTGCCATGGAATCTCATCCAGATCGTCATGCAGGTGATAAAACCAAGGAAGCGGAGTTCAAAAAACTCAATGAAGCTTACAGCGTTCTTTCTGATCCTCAGAAAAAAGCGAACTATGACCAGTTTGGTTCTGCGGAATGAATGGGTTGATTTGGTGGTTTTGGTGGAGGATTTCAGTCAGGCTTTGATGCTTCGGATCTCGGAGATATTTTTTCGAGTTTTTTTGGTGGAGGTTTTAGTGGTGGAAGCTCCAGAAAACGCGCAGATATCGGTGAAGATATCGAGATCCAGATGAAGATATCTCTCGAAGATGCGATCCATGGAAATACTCGTCGTGTCGAATTTTCTCGAAAAACTTCCTGTGATACGTGTCATGGAAAAGGTGGTGAAACTGCAAAATGTACGACTTGTAATGGTGTCGGTCAGGTTCGAGAGCAAGTTCGTACGGTTTTCGGAGTGATCGAACAAACTCGTCCTTGTTCCGTCTGTCATGGAACGGGTCAGATGATCACAAAAAAATGTGAAACCTGTCATGGAAAGAAATATATCGAGACAAAAGTGAAAAAAGATATCGAAATCCCAGCAGGTATCGAGGATGGTATGAGTATAAAAATCCGTGGAGAAGGTCATACAGGGAGTGATGGAAACGGAGATCTGTATATCACTTTTTCTGTTCCAAATCGTGAGGCTGGACTTGAGAGGGATGGTCATATGCTCCACTATTCTGTGAAGATTTCTCCTGCGGAAGCGACTCTCGGATGTGAGAAGATCATCGATATTCCGATCATCGGGAAGAAAACTCTCGATATTGCCAAATGAACTCAGTGAGATGATATCCATAAGTTTGCAGGCGAAGGGATTGTCCGACTGGATAGAAAAGGATCAAAAGGTGATCTCTTAATTCACTATGTGATCGATATTCCTTCCAAACTTTCTGCCGATGAGAAAAAACTGTACTCAGCTCTTCTCGAGTTACAGGGTGGAAAAAAAGCACATAAGGGACTGTTCGAAGGATTATTTTGAGAATAATATTTTGAAACTTTTTTCATTTCGATATACTTTTTATATTCTAATTCGCACTTGTGTCTACTTCCTATACAGATCTCGTCAATGTTCCTTCTTTCGGGAAGAAACGTGAAAATAACTTCAATCCTGAACGTGGAGATATATCGTTTTATTGTCGTGAATGCAGAAAAGTGATCGAACCGATCCGTCTGGAACCACAAAAAATAGGAAAAGAAATGAAAGAATACCTCTACGAGTGTCCGACGTGTCATGGAAAACGAGTGGCTATAGGAACGCTCGAGTGACTAAAGGAACATTATGATAGAAAGAGAGTTTAGCTATTAACTTATCTTGTATGTTCAAGTCTGGCGATTCCCCTCCTTCTTTATTTGGATGGTGATCTTGCAATGGATCGACCTTGGATCTCGTCATGCTTTTCCTATATATTACTATTAGCCGGGTTCTTATATTTATATTTTTATATAAGTATAAATGAATGAAGAAATGGAGTTTGATGGGTTTATTAATTCTTATTGTTTCAATTTTATATTTAATATATTGATATAATATGACTCACGAAATTAGACTTTTTATTTTTGAAGAGTATTCGCATCCTTGCTAGCAGAGAAATATTATCCACCAAAAGGTGGATTTTTTATTAAAAATATATTTTTCACATTTGTCTGTATACTTTGTATACATTTTTATTTGCATTGAGAAAAATTATGAATATATATAAGTGTATACTTTGTATGTATAACTTTCTTTTTATGGAAATTGAAAAATTGACCAATAAAGAACAACTCGTTCTTCAGAAGATCCGAGAGTTTCTCTCATCTGGTGAGAAGATCACTATACGAGCACTTCAGAGCGCTCTTGGATATGCTTCTCCCCGATCCATATCTGTTCTCATCGAGCAGATTACTCAGAAAGGTTGGATTTACCGTGATAGTCGTGATGATATCCAGATCTCTCCACAGTTTCAGACCGATAGTATCGAAGTTCGAAATATTCCCCTTATCGGCACAATTGCTTGTGGTATGCCTATCTTCGCAGAAGAAAATATCGAAACCGAGATTCCTGTATCGACCAAGATGCTTTCTCGTTCAGAAAAATACTTTTTTCTCAGGGCTCAGGGTGATTCTATGAATCAAAAATGAGT
>CANBWW010000076.1 GCA_947373235.1 Candidatus Altimarinota bacterium
GGCACTTTTTATATTTGTATGCATATGAAAAATATAAATAAATAAAAACTATATAACGATTAGAATCATATATGAGAGTATTCTATCATAATTATATATCATAAGTCAAATTTATTATATAAAATACATAATTTTACCTTTTCAATCTAGAGTAAAAATAGGTTTTAATATTTTTTTAATAGCCTAATAGCTGACATTAATAGTAAAATTTAGAGTGGTTGCATAACTTCCAGCACCTTGTAATGTACTAATGAGTGTTCATGTTTTAATCCGGTATGTATAAACATTTTTATCTCAATTGGTATTAATATTCTTTGCTTGTGATGCTAGTGAAGTATTTGGATTCATTTTTGAGATCGTGTTGGGATAGGATGATCCAGTATACTGCTCATATCAGAAACCACTAGTACCATTCCAATCATTAATAATATCACCTCAGAATATTTGATTCAGTGTTCAGGATTCTCCGGATGTAACAGTGAAAGCAGCACCAACTGTCTTCACTGTTACGATAATTTCTCATGTTGAGAAATTATTATTTCATGGGACTAAAACTCCTATGTCATTGGTATCAGTGGATATTTGAAATTCTATAGCATCAACATAAAAAATAGTACTTCCAGTCGTTGTATTTGCTTTATTATCTTTGATTGTCGTATCAAATTTATATTTTCCATATGCAAGTGTTGTTGCAGAAAAAGTTGTGGACCCTGAATTCACAACAATCGGTGTTAATGCTCCTGTTTGTGTAATCCATAGTGATGAACCAGTATTCCATTTTGAAAGTACTCCTGTTGCAGATGTTTGATCGATTTGACTTCCAGTATCAGAATATGAATAACTGAGTGTTACATTTTGACCACTTGGAAGAAGTCCTCAGGTGAGGGGTGTCATACTTCAGATAATAGGTTTCACTGTATCAGTTGGAGCGCTATTGATAGCGACTGGAAGATTTGAGAATGCCGAATTATTCGTACTATTACTATCGGAAGCATTCGTAAGGGTCACTTTAAATGTTGCGGTTTTTCCAGATGCTGTTGGTGTTGGACGTACTGTAATATTAAGTGTGTCATTCGTCATAGGAGCTATTGCTGTAGTTTTTGTACATGTAACAGTGGTTCATGAATAAGCTCAACAGGACCATCCATTCGATGTAAATGATGTAATTGGTCCATAAATAAGGGTTCATGAATAAGAAAGTACTACTGTATGAACTCAGCTCGAGCTCGCATTTCAAGAATTCAGAATGCTAATAGGAAGTATAGCATCCACTCAAACCTGGAGAGGACTCGGTTGAGGTTGTCAAATACCAGGTATAAGATCAGGTACATTTGTTGCTACGTATGGGAGCATTCTCCATTCGGTTGTTGAACTGTAAGTTCATGCCGTTGTTCCAAAGTTCCAATCAATACCATATCCATCATCCCCGGGAGTTGCTGATACGGTATTTGGATAATCGGTATTTCAGGACATTGTGGAAATAACAGTAGCTTGCGGACCAGCATAATAACCAGACCAAAGAGCCCCACTTATATACCTCTGTGCGGAAAGAGTATTTCCAGAATTATCATAAACACCAACCATTTGTGATCAGGAGGAATAATATCAAACATCATTCGCATTATCACCACCTACCTGACAATCCTGACCAAAATAAAATCTTATATTCGCAGCATTTCCAGCTGGAACAGTGAGAGTATACGTCCACGTAAAGACTTTATCCGGTGCATTATAGTACCAATTGATAACCAAGGTATAGGTTTTTCATCCCGTCACGTATGTCATAGTATTTTTTGCTGTATAAGTGTTTCCTATTTGACTTCCTGTAGTAGTTACACTTGTCCACGCAGTACCACCCTGTCATACACTTGTTGCACCCACATTAAGACGTGGATAGAGAGAAGGTCCTCAAGAACCACTTGCGGGAGGATTTCAGTTCACAATTTGTGCAAGTCAATTGTAGTAGAGTTGTATTTGTCAGTAATCACCTACAATAAATCTTATATCATTTGATCCAGCAAGCCCTCAGAGGGGATTGATTGTAAAACTTGAGGCACCACAGGTATAAAATTTAATTACTCCATTTTTTACTATAGCCTCTGAAGCAGGAATTGTAGCATTACCATTCGAAAGACATTGTGTTGCTGGATTTGTGGCAAGACCAGAAGTATTAAAGGAGGAATCTCCCGAATGAAGCGTTGCAAGATCTACAATAATACCGTCAGAAAAATTTGGAACACGCAGAGTAAGTTCTACTGGTTTTGAGAAAAGAAGGTGCTTGCCAGGTATTCAAAATTCAAAGGTATGTGAGAAAGAGGTATCATTAGATTTTACAGATCTGTGTGTTTTCTTTTGATTGTAATTATTAGCAAGTGTCTTTGTTAAATTAGAAACAGTTCATACTTGTATAAGTTTCGGATCAATAATATCACCATTTGCAGAATGAATAACCGTGCCAGATGATATTGAAACTCTAAGCGGATTATGGTTAAAAAAATCTCACTTCATACTACCTAAGACTACCATCGAATTTGTTTTAAAAGAACGGACTGCTCATCCTGAGAAAATAAGTGTAGGAGATAAATTTGAAAAATCATCCGTTTGGAAAGCATCTTGATTTTGTGGAAATAATGATTCATCCTCAATATTTTCATTATCTCAATTCTTTATAGGACTTGGTGTGATATTCGAGGATAAGAGTGAAGCACGATATGAATAGGAGTCTGAATTTACTTCTTTTTGAGTACTTTGAATAATCTCTTTAGTATTTTTTGATAAATCCTTCCCAGGAATTGATGTAATATTCGAGGATAAGAGTGAAGCACGGTATAGATATGAATCTGAATTTACTTCTTTTTGAGTACTTTGAATATCATCAAGGGATCATGCAAAAACAAACGATGCAAAAATATTGCAAAAGAATATTGGAATTGTAACGAAGGAAATGATGTGTTTCAAAAAGTAGGAAAACATAGTGTGTATTCATACCAATTTACCACGCCTCAATAAAAATAACAACAATACTCTTAATATCTTACAGAAAACGAATAGACAATTATGTATTAATGTTCTTGTTATAGTATATGCGTATAAATACTGCAAATGAGATTATTTATAGTATTTATAAAAGCCAATATTTACTTGAATATTTTTTTGTTTGAATTCATAAAGTTTTTTTAAAATAAAAGAACCCTTATGGATACTTTGAAAATATTAATTAAAATTTAAAATAACTATTACTCTATATGAGCATATGATCCTTTTAATATAAGTTATTTGTGTTGAAAAGGCCCCCGAATCCTTTTGGATCCGGGGGCCATTTTTTGTCTTCTCCAAACACCTGATCTCAGGATTTGGAGAAGATTTTTCAAGTGAACGTTCACTTGGATTTTTCTTTCCTTCGAAATAAATCGGAAAGAGAGAATGAGTTACGATAGTGTAGACTTCCACAGCGGCTACTGTTGCAGAGATAATCATAGCTATAGCAAGTCCTATTTTGAGTCGCATGAATATACTTCCTCTGTAAAAAGACAGCGTGAATATATACTAAATATTGATTCTGTCAATTGTATATACTCGATCCTTGTAGGAAAATAAAAATCCCTCTGAATTCAGAGGGATTTTCGTATACATTTTTTATAAAAATGGTGGAGATGCCGGGGCTCGAACCCGGGACCATCGCCTTAAAAGGGCGTTGCTCTACCAACTGAGCTACATCTCCAAAATCTATAACTCGCGTATCATATAAAAAAAAATATATTTGTCGAATTTATTTTTATTTTTTCCTGTATTTTCCTTTGCAATAGCCAAAAAAAAGCATATATTGCTCAGAGATAATCCAGACAATTCCTGTCGATAAAAATTTCCTAGAATCACCTCTTCAGAGCTCTCATCTCGATATATTTTCAAGCTTTCATGCAGTTTCGTTTTTATCAAAAATATACATCTGCAATTCTTATTTTCCTCCTTTTTCTTACTCAGACTGTTCAGGTCTCTTTTTTTGACCATACAGAAGCTGC
>CANBWW010000077.1 GCA_947373235.1 Candidatus Altimarinota bacterium
GAGAACTGGTTTGGTTGATATGTTCGATCATCGTTGCCATCGTCGTCGATTTTCCACTTCCTGTTGGTCCCGTCATGAGGATGATTCCTTTTTCTGTGTCACAGAGCTTGAGAAGATCCTTCGTAAGATAGATATCTTCAGGCTTAGAAATCGTCGATGGGATCGTACGCATTGCGATAGAAATACCCCCGATAATCCGTGAGATATTCACACGGAAACGAGTTCCATTTCTATCATAAGAAACGTCAGTAGTAGTTTCTGTAAATGGTCGGAGAAGAATAATACTGATAACGCGTTCCATATCTTCTTCTGTGAGTTTTCAGAAAGCCTCTACAGGAGTGATTTCCCCGATACTATTTCGAATATACGGGAAATCTCCTGTTGTGAAGTGAAGATCGGAAACTTTATTCGCGATGATATCATCGATGAGAGCTAAAAGCCGAGTGAGTTCCATAGGAAAGAAAAGGTAAAAAATAGATTTGCTCGAATCGAGCGAAGAGAGTTATTCTTTAGTAACCAAAGTAGCTGAGTGTATTGGAGAGGATTTGCACCATTTCATTATTTTGAACCGATGCGCCCGTTTGGAAGGTCGAACCGGATTCATAAATGCTGGTTGCACCAAGTGTTTTTGCTTTTTGTATAGTGATGTAGTCTTGATCGTTTCGACTGATCGTCGTGGTATCTGTATCTTGCGTGAGATCGACAAATGCAACGGTTGAATTTTGCGCGAGCGTATTTCCAGTTTTAAATTCGATCATTTTTACGAGCATTTCCATCGCTTCTATACGCGTGAGCGGTTTTGCGATTTTCCATTGGTAATCTTTGTCGATCAACCCAAGTTCTTTTGCTTTTACGAGTACAGGAGCAAACCAAGCCGTTGGATCTACATTTCCAAATCCGGTCCAAGTATAGTATCCAGGATATGCAACATATTTTCCATATTTTGTGAAGTATCCATTCAGGTCGGCGGGTTCGTTAAAAAGCGAGAGCAGAGTCATGAGGTATTCTTCACGAGTTGTGTATTGTTTTCCATCAAAATAGATTCCGTATTGTGAGACGGCACAGTGTTTTGCGAGTTTTGCGAGCGCCGTTACGACGTCATCGTCTGTATCAGCATCCGTACGAAATACTTTTGTTTCTTCATCAGATAAACAATTATGGATGAGTCATCCAGTAGAGGAACTTGGATCATTCGTTAAGATTCCATTCGTATAGTTTGCAACATCGCCGATCCAAGTAAATCCTTGATTGGCGATTGTTTGGTGAATAATATCCCATGCAGACAGAGGAACAGAAGGATCGATAGCAACACTATTTATATATGAAACAGGAACAATCGGAGTAGAAATGATCGGAGTAGAAACAATCGGTGTGGTGTTTCCAGTTGAAGTATCCCCGGCACCTACGACCACGACAACGGATCGAGAAAGAACATCGCCTTCATAAAAATCATACGTATGTGCACCAGTCGATACGCCACTGAAGGAACAAGTCCAGTTGCTATTCATATCGACGACACTCAGACAGACTTGATTTGTTCCTTCACGTACGGTCACCGTATTTCCGACCGCAGTACTTCGTCCGACGAGATTCACGGTACTTACTCCATACAGAGTACTTGTATCGTTTGATAAGACCGTAACATCCGCATAACTTTGTCCGAGAGAAATCGAGAGAACGCCGAGGAAGATGAGTCCAGTGGTAAGTTTTTTCATATATAAAAATATTAGATATCAAAATCGTACCATATTTCATATTCTTTTGTCAATTTATCTCTGTGTTTTTTTATAAAAAGTATCGACAATCGATAAAATGTAAGTATATAAGACAGAGAAAAACATTTTTTATTGAATGATGCGATTGATCATCTGACTCGGAAATCCTGGAAAAAACTATGAAAATACACGACACAATGTCGGATTTTTTATGATTGATCTTCTTCGCGAACATTTTCACTTTCCAGAATGGTCCGAATCAAAACATAAGTGACTCATCAGCGAATGAATTTTTCAAGGTGAAAAAATCATTCTTTTGAAACCAAATACATATATGAATCTTTCGTGAGAAGCAGCTATTAGTCTTCTTTCTTTTTATAAAATCCCTTCAGAATCGAATTTACTCGTGATTTCTGATGATATCGATATGGAGTTTGGGAAAATCCGATTTCGTCTCAAGGGAAGTCATGGCGGGCAAAACGGCCTTCGAGATATTATCGGAAAACTCGGACACGATGTATTTGCTCGGATAAAGATTTGAATCGGTCGTGATCCTCGATACAATGTTTCTGATTGGGTTTTGTCTCGATTTCAAGATGAAGAATGAAAAATATTGAAGACTGAGTCCTTTCAGGATATTGCTCAAAAAATAGAAAACTGGATTTCTGAAAAAAAATAAACTTCCAACTCTTTATAAAATTATTTCCCATGAAAAAAAATATACTTCGATCGATAGGATTCGTATCTACTATAGCTCTTACAGTTCTTGTGACATATATTCTCCTGCCGAGACCACTGCAGGTACACTATCATGCAAATATGGCGGTTTATATCGATGGAAAAGCTTGGGATTTTTCAAAAAGTATCTATATGGAAGAAGTGAGTCGGTGCAATGTGACGACCGATGTTCGACCAGAAGATCGTATCCACCTTCATGATAATGATGGAAATCTCGTACATGTGCATGTGGCTGCTTCAACCTGGGGAGATCTGTTCTCAAATCTTGGTTGGACATTTGGGATTACGCATCTCGATCCAGATGATGGACGGATTCTGATTTCTGGAACAGGTTGAGAAAATCTCTATTATTTTCTCAACGGTTCTCCCGAGATAAATCCTTGGAATATGGAAGTAAAAAGTGAAGATCGTTTACTGATCTGGTATGGAAGTGGAAGTTCTGAAGAAGTACAGAAAAAAGTAAATGCACTTGTCCCAGCCACGGCACATGAGTTTAATTCAAAAGCTGATCCAGCAAGCTGTAGTACGAATAATTATGGATTTCTTTCCTCAGTCGCCGAGCCAATCCATGAGTGGATCGAACATCATGGTGCAGAATAATTCTTTTTCCGTTTTTCCATATGTTCCATCATTTTCGTAAGCCGTTTAAAAATAAAAAACTTGTCTTCCTCTATATATTCTGAGTGATTACTGCATTTTTTGTGTGGTGGAAGTTTACTGACATTGCGATCATGTATGGAAATTATGGGAGTATCCATACCAACATAGATATTTTACTTTCCGTTTTCATGATCCTCTGATTTCCACTTTTTTTAGTAGGAATCATCTACAAATGAATGCTTTTTTGATCTCGCGAAAATTTGCATAAAAAAACAGGAGTCTGACTATTGACAGGTTTTCTTGGTACGATCATTTCATGAGCTTCATGTTGTGGATCGACACTGGCGATTTATTTTTGACTCACACCGATCATGAATCTGCTTCCATATGATGGACTCGAACTCAAGATTCTTTCAGTTTTTGGACTCGCATACGCACTTCATGACCTTTATAAAAATCTGGAAACCTGTCGAACACAGAGAAAACCAAAACATAGAAAAAATAAACTCTCATAATTATGAGAGTTTATTTTTTCTTATCCTTGAAAAGTTGCCTTCAGCATAGCTTGCTCGATCTCTTTTTCCAGTTCTGTCTGGATATCCTTCATGAGGATGAGGTCACCAAGCGTATTTTTCTTTTTCTTCAGAGCAACAGCGTCTGCATGAACCAGAAAAAATCCATGGACATATAAAAATGAAATTCGCAGAAGAAAAAGTGCTAGTATACCGATGATCGTACCAGCCATAACGCTTATCCAATCAGGAGTATAGAGAAGGATGTTTTCGAGAGTGTAGAGAAAGCGTGTATCGAGATTCACGATATAAAAATAAGAAAATAAATACTATTTTTCGTCGACGAGTTCTGCAAAAATGAGAATTCGCTGAAGTGCCGTTCCTACT
>CANBWW010000078.1 GCA_947373235.1 Candidatus Altimarinota bacterium
TATTCAAGTCGATCTAAATATTTCAGATGAAAACATACAAAAATTCCTCACAAAACTCTATACATTTTTCGTAGAGTATGGCTTTTCGTATCTGGAAATCAATCCATTCACTTTCGATACAGAATGAAATATCGTCTGTCTCGATATGGTCGCTCGAGTAGATAACACTGAACTATTTAAACAAAAATCTCACTGGGGAGAAATCATTTTTCCCCATCCATTTGGACCTGAGAAAACCGAAAGAGAGAAATATATCGAGAAACTGGATAGTGAAACCGGCGCGAGTCTCAAATTTCGCCTTCTCAATCCACATGGAAAAATATGGCTTCTGACGAGTGGTGGTGGTGCTTCCGTGATAATCGCGGACACACTCTGAGATATGGGTTTTGCAGAAGAAATCGGAAATTATGGTGAGTGTAGTGGAAACCCAGACAGAGAAAATACAAAAGCCTATACAGAAACGCTCCTCGGTGCACTTCTGGAAGATGGGAAATCAGGAAAATATCTCATCATCGCTGGGGCGATCGCAAACTTTACACAGATAGATAAGACATTTTCCGGGATTATCGACGCACTGACCATACGAAAAACAGATCTCCAAAAACAATGAGTTCGTATCCTCGTCCGTCGCGGCGGGATAAACGATACTGAGTGACTCCTCCTCATGAAAAATGCCTGTCTCAATCTTGGTCTCGACTGTGAGATTGCCGATGGAAATATCTACATGACCGAGATTCTCTCGAAAATTCACCTATAACCTTACTTCCCTTTTATGTCTTTCATTTATTCATATCCGTATTCTGATTTTGCTGAACAAGATGGGAAAATCACTATTTCTACTGGTCCAGTGATCGTCAATAAAGCAGGTGATAAAGTCCTCCTGCATATTTCTGACACCACGCACCAGTATCAATTCATAGGAGGAAAATACGATGATATGCTGAACTTCAGGGACAATGCGATCGCGAGAGCTCATGAAGTCACTGGAGCTGACAAGATCATACTTTCTGAAGATGATCCACTCATCCTTATGGGAGATATTATCCGTGAACATACTGAAGAAAAAATCCTCCTCGTGCATTATCTCGGATGGATCGAAGATGAAGAAAACGTAGGAACTGCGAAGTGGTTCACTCGAGAAGAAGTAACCCTTCTTGATGCAGAAAACAAAACTTCTTCAGAAAATGTAAAAATCGCTACTGATTATTTCTTAAAAAAATAGTTCTTCCACCATTTATTTTCTGTTTTTTATGTTTACTTCCCAATCTCAAGCGATCATCTACGGTCGGCATCTCGACGTCGCACAGCGTATGCTCGATTTTGATTTTCTTTCTGGTCGTTCCCCTTCCGTGAGTGGAATGATCGATCCGACTCTCAAAGGTGCGGGATGGACGAAGCTTTTTTTCTGAGAAAAAGAAATCCTTCTTCCTCTTTTTCCAAAAATTTCTGATATTCCAGAAAATATCACAGTGGATACACTCATCAATCTCGCATCATTTCGTTCTGCGAGTGAAGCGACTTGGGAAGGGATAAAAAGTGAGAGATTCCAGACAATTGTGATCATCGCAGAAGGAATACCAGAAAGAGAAATCCGAGAGATCATAGCACATAATAATGCCAGTAAAAAAATCAGAATTATCGGACCAGCCACCGCAGGTGCGATCGCTGCATGATCACTCCGAATGGGAAACTCGGGTGGAAGTCTCGAAAATATTATAGAAAGTAAGCTCTATCGAAAAGGGTCTATAGGTTTTGTTTCAAGATCTGGTGGCATGTCGAATGAAATGTATCGTGTGATCTCGAGTAGAACAGACGGAATCCATACGGGTATAGCGCTCGGCGGAGATAGATTTCTCTGTTCCACTTTCCGTGATATCGTTCTCGACTATGAAAAAAACGAAGAAATAAAAATGATCGTACTTCTCTGAGAAGTCGGTTCTCGAGATGAACTCGAAATCGTGGAACTTATGAAATCTGGAACCATCAAAAAACCTCTCGTCGCCTATGTCAGTGGATCTTTTGCTGAAAAACTTACCACCGAAGTCCAATTTTGACACGCAGGTGCAAAAGCAAATGCAAATGAAGAGAAAGCAAGTTATAAAAATGCTGAGTTAAAAAAGGCATGAGCCTATGTTCCTGAGAGTTATGCAGACTTTGGAAATCTTATAGAAAAAGTCTACCTTGAAACAATCTGATCAAAAGAAATACAAAATACTTCTGATATCGAAGCTATAGAAAAAAAGATAAATCTCATAAAAAATCGAAAGTCTACCACTTTTACTTCTACTATTTCTGATGAACGATGAGAAGATCTCCGCTATAATGGAAAAAAGATCGAAAACTATATCACAGATGGATCGATCGAAAAGGTAATATGAGCGCTTTGGCTGAAGAAAGATCTCCCGCCATATGCACTCGATTTTCTCAATACCATCATTATCCTTCTTGCCGATCACGGACCAGCAGTCAGTGGAGCTACGAATACGATCGTAACGGCACGTGCTGGAAAAGATATCCTTTCATCACTTGTTTCTGGACTCATGACCATCGGACCGCGTTTTGGTGGAGCGATCGATGGGGCTGCAAGAGAGTTCTATGGAGCTGTCAAAAAAAATGAAACTCCAGAAGTATTTATAGCAAGGATGAAAAAATCTGGAAATCCGATTCCGGGAATCGGACACAAAGTAAAAAGTAAATTTAACCCTGACGGACGATGTGTTCTTCTCAAAGAAAAAGTGAAGAGCTATAATATCGGAAATCCATATGGAAAATATTTCTCCTATGCTCTCGAAGTAGAATCTCTCACTCTCGAGAAAAAACCAAATCTTATCCTAAATGTCGATGGACATATTGCTGTGATCCTTCTGGATATTTTTGAATCCATCGGTATGAGATCGGGTGAGATCGAGATGTATATAGAAGCAGGATTATTTAATGCATTTTTTATACTCGCTCGTTCGATCGGATTTATCGGACATGCACTGGATCAAAAACGACTTTGAGAACCACTTTATCGAACTTCCTGGGAAGATATCCATTATGGAGAATAATAAAAATCTCTCACCTGACCGTGAGAGATTTTTTTAAAGCTTTTTTGAAACCATGAGGAACTATGCACCGAAGAACGACTTAATTTTTCCAAAAAGTCCTTGTCCAGCAGCCAAAGCCTGACCACCCATTTCTGTTGCTTTTTGTCCAACTTCACTCGAAGCAACTGCATCTTTCATTTCTGAAACTTTTTCTGTAGCTTGTTGAACCGTTTCATTTTTAGAAAGAGTTTCTTTCATATTATTCACCGCGTCACCAAGTCCAGTTTTTCCATCACCATCAACATCTTTTCCAAGAGCTTCTTGTACTATAGAAGTCGCTTCTTTTTTCATAGATGCAACGTCCACTTTACTTGCAAGATCTTTTGCTGTATCGAGAGCTTCAGCAATTCCAGTTTTTCCATCACCATCTACATCCGTTCCGAGAAGTTCAGAACCAAAGTTTTTGATAGCAGTCAGGTCGATATCTGGAAGTGCAGATACATCGATTCCTGCTTTTTTTGCAGCACCCTTCAGACCAAGAGACTGAATATCAGTAACAAAATTGTCTCCAAGTTTTTCCTTGAGACCAGTGAGAACGTCGGCAGGAACACCGAGACCTGCGAGCTTTTTAACGAGTTCGTCCATAAAAAGAAGGGATAGAAAATAAACATCGTTTAGTATAAGGAATCTCATAAAAAAGCAAACGAAGAGAGATAGACAAATATTTTATTATGTTTAAATATAAAAAAATAAGGTTAAAAAAATCCTCTTCTTTCGCAAGAAGAGGATTTTAAATTTTAAATATGGTAA
>CANBWW010000079.1 GCA_947373235.1 Candidatus Altimarinota bacterium
GGAGATTCATTACTTCTGTACTTACCCGATCTACATCAGCCGATGGAAGGTCGATTTTATTTAATACTGGGATGATGGTAAGATCGTTTTCCATCGCGAGGTAGACGTTTGAGAGTGTCTGTGCTTCGATCCCCTGTGTTGCATCGACAACGAGAACAGCTCCTTCCACGCTTGCAAGCGAACGTGAGACTTCATACTGGAAATCCACGTGACCCGGAGTATCGATGAGATTGAGTTCCACTCCTTTCCACTCCATACGTACAGGAGTGAGCTTGATCGTGATACCACGTTCGCGTTCGAGATCCATATTATCGAGCGTTTGCGACTGGAGTTCACGTTTTTCGAGGGTTCCAGATATTTCCATGAGACGATCTGCGAGAGTAGATTTTCCGTGATCGATGTGGGCGATGATACAAAAATTGCGAATAGATTTTGGTGCGGACATAGGTGAGAAATGGTTTTATATGAGCGATAGGATACGAAAAAAGTCGAAAAAAGCAAAGTGAGTTTCCCTTCTTGCTTTCATCGTATTTTTCATATAATCCGATTACTTTTTTCTTCATTTTATGATCGAACCGAACTTCCCTGCCCTGATTTCTACCGAACTTTCTCTCGCACTTCATCAGATTGACGCGGTGCTTCTTCTGACTACAGAGTGAGCAACCGTGCCATTTATCGCGCGTTATAGAAAAGAACGGACGGGATGACTCGATGAAAATCAGATCCGAGATATCATCGAAATCGAAAAACGCGAACAAAACCTCTATAAGGCAAAAGTCACTGCGATCGAAGGAATCCGAGAACAAGGACTTCTCACTGATGAGCTCAAAAAAACTCTCGAAAATGCAAAAACTCTGAAAGAAGTGGAGGATATCTATGCACCCTATCGGCTCAAGAAAAAGACGAAAGCGATGCTCGCGATCGAAGCTGGATGGCAAGTGATTGCTGATCAGATCAAGAAAAATATTACGCCAAATATTCCCGAAAATCTTCTCACACTCCATACACGTGAAGAAATCCTCGAAGGAGCGATCGAGATCGTCGCCGCAGAAATATCGGCCAATGGAGATATCCGTGAAGCACTCAGAAAATATCTTGGTTCTCGATGAATGATCGTTTCGAAACAGAAATCAGAGAAAATGCTCGAAAAGCTGAATGAAAAAACAAAATGAGAAGTCAAGAAATTCGATATTTATGCTGATTTTTCGATCCTGATTTCCCGTGTAAAACCGTATCAGACACTCGCGATGAATCGTGGTGAGTCTCTCGACATACTGAGTGTGAAGATAGAAAAAGATGATGAGTCACTCGAACTGGTACGATCATATTTTCCTCGTGGAATTCTTATCAGCGAACTTGAAGAATCGATAAAAAAATGATATACTACACTTTTTAAATCCGTGGAAACTGAGATTCGAGGACTTCTGACGGAAAAGTGAGAAGATGAATCGATCGAGACATTTCAAAAAAATCTCGCACATCTCCTGATGACCCGTCCAGAATATGGAAAATCTATCCTCGGGATCGACCCTGGATATCGAACTGGTTGTAAGATCGTCGTACTCGATATTCTTGGGAATCCACTTATTTTTTCGAAAATATTTCTCGATACAAAATCAGAAGCTGAAAAAATCCTAAAAAATCTGATAGAAAAATATTCTCCGGATGTCATCGTCGTCGGAAATGGAACGTGAGGAGATGAAACGGTCGAACTCCTTCAGTGAATCTCTCCTCTTCCGATCTTTATCGTGAATGAGTCTGGTGCATCGGTCTACTCTGCTTCTGAAGTTGCACAGGAAGAGTTTCCAGATCTTGATGTGACGGATCGTGGAACCATCTCCATTGCGAGACGATATATCGATCCACTTTCGGAACTGGTAAAAATCCCCGTCGGAAGTATCTGAGTGGGGATGTATCAGCATGATATCGCAGAAAAAAAACTCGAAGAACGACTCGGATATACCGTCGAAGATACGGTCAATCAAGTCGGGGTCAATGTAAATACCGCTTCGGTCTATGTGCTCTCATATATCTCTGGACTGGATAAACGGTCTGCAAAAAAAATATACAATCATCGTCCATATGCCTCACGTATTTCTCTTGCGAAAATTCTCTCAAGTAAATATTACGAGCAATCAATCGGATTTTTACGGATTCCTGAGAGTAGCGAGTCACTCGATAATACCGATATTCATCCAGATCAGTATATCCTCGCGAAATACATCATCGAAAAAAATATCGAAGCAAAAGATTTTTCGATTCATAAAATAGAACTCCAAAAAATATATCCAGAAGTTACTTCTGAAACCGTCGATTTTATCTGGAAATCGTATGAATCTCTTGGGAGTGATCCACGTACCGAATCAAGTCATCGAAAGGCAGAAAAAAAGAAATCCATCGAAACCATCAAGGAGTGAGATATACTTCTCGGAGTTGTGAGAAATGTTGTCGCCTTTGGAGCGTTCGTAGATATCTGACTTAAAAATGATGGACTCGTACATGTTTCTCAGATTGCTGATAAATTTATATCGAATCCTCTCGAATACCTCTCTGTCGGACAAGAGGTAAAAGCTCGAATCGTAAAAATCGATCCGGATACAGGAAAGATACAACTGAGTCTTCGAGGAGTATAAGTATATATTTAGTTGACGAATTTATTAATTCATATAATATACACATTTATAATTTTCCAACTTGAACGCAATACCTACAGATAATAGTAAAAATGACCTCAGGCCTGTCTATGAGAAAGGAGATGATTGGTTTGACTATCTTCGAAAACTCGATGCATGGAAAATAAAAACTTATCTGTCAGTCGAAACTATAGGATATTCTTATGATCGTATATCGTTTGGATGAAGACGTATAGCCGATATTCTTGAATGAGATGCTCTTGATTTGAGTGATGTTCAAGATATGGGAACAGCCAATCTTACCATGTCGGATCGTCAGTCTGATCCTGATTCTAAATCGACTATTCCAAATTTTGTGAATTATAATGATATTCAAGATCTAGGAACTGCAAATACTGATATGTCTGATTATGAAATTGAATCTGAATAGTAAGGAAGTTTGTGAAAAATAAAAAACTCATCCACACTGGATGAGTTTTTTATTAGAAGTCCCAACTTCCTGCCATATTTGAACTCTGTGTATAGTTGATGACGGTTGTTTCGAAGAAGTTTCCCTTATCTCCATTTGGATCTTGTAGTCGATCGAGGTTTTTGTATGGATTCACGATCGCATCCGCAAAGAGCGGTTCCATGCCGAGCATAGAGAGGCGCTGATTGGCAAGCCAACGAGTATAGTCTCGAGTCGTTTCTTCATTCATCCCTGAGATCTTATTTCCGAGTATATGTTTCGACCACTCGATCTCTTGTTCGACGGCTTTTTCCGTCATTTCTCGGATGATATTTTCGTTATAGATTTCTGGAAATTCACGTTTGATCTCACGAAGGATATTCGAAAAGAGGGTCACATGTGTCAGTTCATCTCGTCTGATATAGGCGATCATACGACCCGTTGCTGGCATCTTCATATGATCCACAAGCGTATCGAAAAATGCAAAACCATTGTAGAAATAGATACTTTCGAGAAGGAAATTGGCGACGACCCCACGGAAAAAAGTATCATCGTTCGGCGTATCTATGAAGTTCTGATAGATTTGTCCGATGTATTTATTTCGATTCAGGAGGATTTCATTTTCTCGCCAGAAATAATAGATATCATCGCGTTCTTCTGGCGCGATCACCGACTCAAGAATCGTCGCATATGACTGTGAATGCACGGC
>CANBWW010000080.1 GCA_947373235.1 Candidatus Altimarinota bacterium
AGTGAGAAAATAGAGCTTGCTCGAATTTTCGAGCGGAATGCAGAACTAAGAGTTCGAAGAGCTGATATTACAAGAATAATAAGAAAAAATAAAAGAGTATTACAACTGAGAAAGTTTTCTATTTCTTCTTGAGCATAAAAAGAGAAACCAAGAACATAAGAAATGCAAATCCTGCTGATGCAAAAAATGGAATCGTTGGATTGATCGCGTAGAGAGTTCCCACCAGAAGTGGTCAGATAATACCAGCAATACTCGTAACAGAAGTATTGTATCCCATCACCTTTCCGACTTCTTTTCCCGCTTTACTCGCTATAAGAGAATTGACTCCTGGCTGAAATGTACCCATGGCAATAGGAAACAAAGCAACGATAAAATAGATAAGCACAGCGGAACGATTGAATGCAAAAAGTGCAAGGCTCGACATCATGAGGAGGAGTGCCCATCGAACCATTTCCACTTCAGAAAAAAATCCTCGAACATACCTCATAAGGGCTCACTGATAAACGATCGCAACGATCCCGACGACGACGAGAGTATATCCTATCTGATCTGCAGAAAAGTGGAAAATATCGTGACACCATTGTCACATACCGGACTGAACTGCTGAGAAAGCGAGCGTTCCTCAAAATGAAAGTCCAAGAAGTGTTAGAGTCAATGGTGAAAAATGAAAAGGAGTGATATCTTTTGCCATTTCTCTTTGATGTTTTTTTGGTTCTGGGAGAATAAAAATAATCAAAAGCAAGTTCAAGGCAATTGCACCAATACAAGCAAGAAGGACACTCTGTGTTCATCCATATTTTCAGAGAATACCCCCGATAGCTGGTCCAACCAAAAATCCTAAACCAAACATCGCCCCGATGAGTCCCATATTTTTGGTACGATTTTCAGCGTTCGAGATATCTGCGATATACGCCTGAACCACTCAGTAACCGGCACCACCAAGACCCGAAATGACACGTCCAGTGAGAAATAATATAAACATCACTGAAAGTGGGAACGAGATGAGATTCGTCGAAAGAGAAATCCAGACGACTATATATCCGAGAAGATTAAAACTAGAAGTCACTGAAAGCATTCTTTTACGTCAAAATCTATCAGAAAGTGATCCGAATAAGAAACCACCGATGAACATACCTATAGAATATATTCACTGTGAGTATGGATTCCAAGATTCACTTACTCAAAAGTGTATAATAATATCAGGTAAAATCGGTATCAATATACCAACCCCAAGAATATCAAGAAATGCCGTCAGAAGAATCAGCGGAAGATTGGATTTATTTGAATTTGTTTTTTCGAGAATATTTTCAGTAGATCGAGATGGGGGAGTTTTTTTAAACAATGATTTTATTTTTCAGAATATTTTTTTGATACGACTTGGTTTTTTTGGAATCAGGAACATCTCGTAGTAGATACCTTTGAGGACAAAAAGTGTGAGAAAACTCGCAGCCATGATACCAAAAATAATCGTAAATCCCATACCACTCCAGAACTTATCACGAAGGGCAATAGGGAAAATACCGAGAACCGTCGTGATCGTCGTGAGAAGCATCGGTTCGAGACGAGAAGATCCAGCTTCTACAAGAGCCGTAATTCCTTCGACTCATTTTTTCAGGTTTTCATTGATCGCGGCAATAAGGATAATTCCATGATTCACAGCAATTCCAGTAAAGGCGATAAATCCTATACCAAAAGGAAGTGAGAATTTATTTCCCGTAAGTAAAAGTCCGAGCATAACAAATGGAAGCGCCATAATTACCGAATAGAGAATGACTCATGGCTGAGAAAAACTCTGGAATTGCATGGTGAGAATCGCAAATATCACAATCAAAGCTATAAAAAATGACGATAATACCGCAGTAATAAGTTCACTATTTGCTTCGTTTTCACCACCAGCAAGATAACTCACTCCACTTGGAAACTTATAAGTGTCAGCAAACTTCACAAAAGCCGCTTGTGTAGAAACACTATCGATCCCAGTATCGAGATCAGCATCAACGGTAATTTCGATATTTCCATCATCACGTGATATCAGTGCTGTAGAATTATCGATCTTATTATCGACCAGATCTCCGACAAGAAATGTATTTTGTCCGATCGTTATAGGAATCGAGAGGATATCTTCCATTCGTACATTGTCACCGAACTTACTCGACTTTAATATCACATCCATATCATCACCGTTATCTTCTACAGAACCGACAGTGACACCATTTATAGTCTGAGTAATCTGTGCATAGACAGAAGCTGGACTCACACCAAGTGTTGCGAGAAGATCTTTTTTGAGAGTGAAAATAAACTGCCCAGGAGTATCTTGGCTCGATCTGGAAACATTTTTCGTTCCCGGAATAGTTTTGAGATATGCCTCGAAATCTTTGGATACAGAAATAAGCGTCGAAAGTTTATCTGGATTATCTACGATCAGCTTGAGACCAACAGCTTTTGATCCAGGAGGACCATTTTTTGCAACCACAGAAATCACTTTGTATCCTTTTTCTTCATAGATTTGGATCTTCGGAAGAAGAACATCCTCGAGAGCAAAAACATCCATTTGTCAGAGTTTTTTTCGAACATCTTTTTTCGTAAGTTGAAGACTTATAGTTGCTGTATTTCCACCGATCGAAACGGTTGTATATTTTATTTCTGGATATCAGAGAAAGAGTTTCTCGATTCATTTGAGGTCTTTTTTTGTTATGTCAGTTTTTTGACCGATTGGTCCTGTAACAGTAAAAGTCGTCATCGCATTGTCATCACCTGGGAAAATATCAAATCCTACTTTTGGAGCAAGAAATATAAAACTCAAAACCAGAAGAATAATAGGAATGATAATCGCGGTACGTCTTAAAATTGTTGATTCCAAGAAGAGTCGAAGAATATTTTTATAAGCACTCGTCATCTTGTGGATGAGACGGATACGCAGTGGTGCCTTATATTCATCGATACGTTCCTTCCCTTCTCGCTCAAGCAGCAAAAGTTCTTTTTCTTCATCAGTCGCATATTCGATCGCATGTGGATCATCGACATAACTATTTCTTCTTTTTACAAAAATCAGATACAGCGCACTATTCACGGTCAATGCAAGGATAAGCCCCGTCGCCAGAACTCCGAAGATAGTGATCGGAATATAGGCAAGAAATTTTCCGAGAATACCCGGAAGAAACATCATCGGAATAAATACAACGATCGTCGTCATCACACCAGAGATGATCGGAACGGCGTATTCACGAAGTGCGAGCATGATCGCCGACTGCGGATCGTATCCAACTCTGAGTTTCGCACTCGCAGCCTGGACGATCACAATGATCGTATCGATAGCGATACCGAAGGAAAGGATCAGAGAAAAATTCGTCAGAAAATTCATCGTATATCCTCCAGCATACAGGAGAATAAAAGTCGAAAGAAATGCGAGTGGAAGAGTCAAAGATGCAAAGAGAGAATCTCGAAATCCAACGAAAGCATACATCGCAATAAAGACGAGTATAAGGGTCGTGATGGCTTCTTTCAGAAGTTCCGCATAATCATCGCGAATATTATCAGCAAGGTCGATACCGAATGTATAGCCAAAATTCTTAAATTCATCTTTGAGAAAATAGTCAGCAACGACTTTTTTCGCAGCATCACTCGCAGCAAAAATATTGGCACTATCGGTTTTATTTACCGTCAGCCCAACATATGGAAAAG
>CANBWW010000081.1 GCA_947373235.1 Candidatus Altimarinota bacterium
AGAAAGGTGGTTTTCTCAAAAATTTCTCAATTCTGGATAAACATCCAGTAAGATAGAATTATATTCAATAGATGTATTTTGTGGAGTTGGAGTCAGAAAATAAACTTTCGGATCTCCTGGTTTTCCAAAAGTTCCACATCCAGAAAGAGAAAAAGAAATTTCTTTTTCTGGAAAATTTTTCAAGCTATTCTCTATAGTATCTGGAAATGTTTCTGGAAAATATCAGATACTTATATGAAGCGATAAAAATATTCTGAAACTCGACGATCTCATTATTTTTTCAGAGTATTTTTCCTAGTTGAAGAAAAATATCTTCAAGACAAGATGAAGAAATAGGAAAACCGAGGAAATGTGAAGTAGGAGAAAAGATCATAATTAAAAATTAACATTCATTCTTCATTTTTTGATCGAAAAAATACAAGAGTCCATAACATAAATTTATGGACTGTTTTTATACTTTTTCTGAATCTTCTCTTTGAACTTTTTTTGAGCATTTGTCTTCTTGTGGAGGATCTTTCGTTCTGACTTTTCGAGAAGTTTCTTTTCCGTCTTTTTTCTGAGTCATGCTTTTCGCTCTATTTTCAGTTGAGCTTTTTCTGCCTTTATTTTTTGAGCGATTTCTTTTCGAGAAGGTTTCTGAGGGGAAATAGAAGGAATGAGATTTTCAGATTTTATAGGCATGTCCATACAATAAATAAAAATTAATTCACTCCTACAACTTCCCTTACTTCCTGCATCTTCGCATCGAGACGTTTATTCATCTCGATGGCTCCAAGACGGAGTTTTTCTTCGACGATTTCTGGATTTTTCAGGAGATTTTCACGAGCTTTCCTATACCCTGATAGGTATCTCTGAAGGATATCGAGAAGTACTGATTTTGCATGTCCATATCCGAATCCGATATTTGGCGTGAGGTATTTTTGACGGATATTTTCTACCTCATCTGGAGTTCAAAATACGTTAATAAGAGCAAATACATTACAAGTATCTGGATCTTTTATCTCATCGACTCAGAGAGAATCGGTCACGATCGACATCACTCTTTTTTTCATAGTTTTTTCATCATCGAATACTCCGATAAAGTTATCATAACTTTTAGACATTTTTCGTCCATCGGTTCCAGGAAGGGTAGCAAGTCACTCCGTTACGATCGCTTCTGGTTCTATAAATATTTCTTTTTTATATGTTTTATTAAACGATCGAACTATATCGCGAGTCATCTCGAGATGTTGAATCTGATCTTTCCCAACTGGAACAGCATCGCACCCATATCCGATAATATCGGCTGCCATAAGAATCGGATAATTAAATACTCACATATTGATATCTAATTCTTTTGCGTCCGCATCCTTGAAACTATGAGCCCTGAGCATAAGTGAATAAGGTGTCACATTCGCGATGATCCACATAAGTTTGGGAATATCATGGATATCTGACTGCCGAAATATCTTGACATCAGAATCAATCCCAAAGATAGAAAAATACTCAACTGCAAGTTCGAAAGATTGATCTCGAAGAGTATCAGCATTTTTGACACTTGTGATTGCGTGAAGATCCGCTATAAAAATAGCAGCATCATTTTTTTCTGCGACATTTTTTAATGGTAATATTGCACCCATGAGGTTCCCGAGATGCATAGAGGAGCCAGTTGGCTTCACTCCAGTGATGATTTTTTTAGACATAAGAGAAAATATAATGTATAGAATATACGAAAAAAGGAAGAACACGCAAAACTATTCTGCGTCAGAAAGCATATACAGAAGACGATCCGAGAGGATATCATATCCATACTGACTCATCACACTCTCAGGATGAAACTGAAAACTCGATATATCCTTCCCAGTTACATGAAAGAGTGGAGTGTTTTTTCATTTTCCATCAGAAACGAACGGAATAAATGAATTATAAAATCAGAGTCTCGTCTCGCGTTCTCTTCCATCCATTTGTGAGATAGATATTTTTTCTTGGATTCCCTGCATCGGAGTTTCGAGCCTTCAGATCTCGTGTCACGCGGCACTCGCAAGAGCCTGATGTCCAAGACAGATACCGAGAACCTTTTGCTTATTATCGAGGATGATACGCGTATGTTCTCTTAGAAGTTGCATCTTCGGATCCTGAGAATTGTTTATATCTCATGGACCAGGCCCGAGGATGACGATGTCTGCATGATACGAAAAATCATCAGCCGAAATCACCTCCACTACCATCCCCATTACCTGCATCATACGAGCAATCATAGAGGAAAAATTATCTTCATTATCGATGATCACCGCTTTTTTTCCGATAAGTTCACTTATCGGTTCGCGAGTTCACTGGGATTCGAAATGAAAACGAGAAAGATTTTTATTGCGATCTTCGAGAAGTTCGAGGATTTCTGGATCACAGATCATATCACTCACATCTGGAGTTTCTAGAAGTGTTCCACGAATAGCCGAAATGATTCACTGCGCTTTGATACCGATTTCTCTGAGTTCTCACTCTGGAGTCGAGTCACGGACGATCCCAGCTCCAGATCGGACTTGAACAGATTTTCAGAAAAAATGTGCCATACGAATCGTAATAGCTGTATCGAGATCTCCATCTGGTTTCAGAATCCCGATTTCTCCACCATAGTACCCGCGAGACTCACCCTCGTACTGGGCAATACGACTGACGGCTGACTGGATCGGACCACCCGTGAGTGTCGGCGCATGGAGTGTTTCACGAAAGAGATCGATGGGATGGGTTCCTGATTTTTTCTCTCCGATAAGACGATATTCCGTATGGATCACTGCACCATTTTGTCTCAGAAATGGTCACTCAATCCTTCATCATCGATCACAGATCCGTTCCATCATTTTGAGTTCTTCATCGAGTACTTGTGCAAGCTCATTGATCTCTTTCGTATCAGAGAGAAATCTTTCAAGACGATGCTTCAGATCTGAGATATCTCACTTCCGCATGGTGCCTGCGATCGGCATCATCGTGACCTTTTCACCATGGATCCCCAGATGTTCTTCGGGAGTCGCAGAAACAAAGATATTTTCATCGCCGTCAGAAAAAAGAAATGTCATATATTGTCATTTTTGTGTCAGGAGATTTCGATACGTTGCAAAAGCAGCTTCCAGTGGATCAGATGAAATATGTGCGACGAGCGACCGAGAAAATATCATCTGGCAGATATTTCATCCAGCGATTTCATTTTTCTGGATTTCTGAAACTCGTGACTTATACTCTTCATCGGATATCGATGGAGAAAAATCAGAAAGCTTGGGAGTTTTCTTATCTGCAAGTGATGCGATCATATCCTCTTTTTGAAGAAAAATTTTTTCGGAAACAACCAGTGCGAGGATCGGCTCATCTCCGTGAGCTTCATATCCGCGTTCACGGATCGTACGAAATGGGTTCATAAAAATAATCTCTTCGACTCGTGACTGAGAAAGTTTTTTAAGTGCTTCAAGTGAATCAAGTTTGTACATCTCACCAGAATAGTGAGTGACGATCCCGTCTTTTTCAATGAGTGCAAATGTAGCAGAATTTTGTGAAAACATATAGATAAAAATGAGAAAATAAAAAATCTGTCAAAATTCCTTCTGACAGATTTTAGAAAACTTGTTTGCTAAAAAACTCGCCAGAAAGAAAGAGGGATATTCCACCAAGATGTGAGAGAAGTG
>CANBWW010000082.1 GCA_947373235.1 Candidatus Altimarinota bacterium
TATGCTCCTGTCTGTGGATCGATCCAAGTTCAGTGTTTCGCCGCACCATGTAATCCCGTGAGAGAAACATTTTCGAATGCATGTGTCGCGAGTTCGAGAGGTGCAACTGATGTCGTAAAGTGAGCCTGCGAAGATACTCCAACGGTTCCGCCTGTTGTCGGTGGTGATACGGATATCCATGGTTGTAAAGCATCTGCTGGATACCAGTGGAATGCTCTTGCTGAGCAGTGTATCCGACCATGGGAATCGAAAGTTCGAAATGTCACTATCGCTCCAGTAAATGATACATGTACAGATAGAAATCCAAAAAATTGTCTCCAAGGAAAGTTCGGATTCCAAAGAGGTTGGTTCAATTTTTATGGTGGAATATCAGGATTTGATTATGAATATGGTTTTACTTACCATCTGCGTATACTTCAGACGTATTCATCTCATCAGACTATTGATTATTCACTGATAAAAATACTTTCGAAGAAATAATCTTCAAAAATCCTCTCAGCTTATGGGAGGATTTTTTTGGTATTTCTTTCTTTCTTCGTATACTTTTTCTATATTTTTTCTGAAAGTTATGACAAGAGAGGAATTCACGGATAAAGTACAAGAGTACATAAAACGCATCAATGAGATCGCAGAACAACAAGGTTACTCTGCGATGATGGCGTATTATATCTGAGGTGACGATGAAACACCAGATGATTTTATCATCGACTGGAGAAATATGAGCCTCAATGACAATATTTATGCGCTTTCAAGGTGGAATCAAGACGTATTGAATAATTTCGACGAACAGGAAGCTGATGAAGGGCAGAAGTGGAATATAAAACCAGAAGAGTTTTAAAAATAACCTCAGAATATTCTGAGGTTATTTTTATTTTCCTAACTCAATTTGAGAGTCGTAAGAATTCTCGATCTTTGTTTGTAATTGTTGAAACTGTTTGAGTTGTCTCTCAAGTCGTGCTATCTGCAATGGAGTCACTTCTAGGGCATGCATATATGAAGCATGAAGCTCTGCTTTTGCTTGATGAATTTGCTTTGTGTATTTTGCGAGTTGAAATGAGAGTTGTGTGAGGAGTTTTTGAATAATTTGAATATGGATTTTCGCAGTAAGATAAAGCATCTGTCAAATATCTTCTTTGCTTTTTTCTGAAAGAAGAAATGAGAAGTATCCTATCCTCTCAAGCGTCCGAAGATAGGCTCTATTCTTCTGTGCCTTTATCAATATTTCTTCTATCGTTTTGTTTGTGTGACTTGAAAGTGACAGCTCATAGATTCAAATCAATGCATCGATAAATTGTCAGGTGGAAATGTGTTTGACCTGGTTTTTAAGAAATGTGTTTAGATCTCATAAAGAATTATTAATCTTATTATATAGAGAAAATAATTTTGGCTGTAATTTTTGTAAGCCCTCTGTAAACCAAAATTTCAATCCCCAAAAGAGTATTACTATAAATACAAAGGATACTATTCGATTGGAAAAAATTATTTTTTCTATTCCAGTAATGCCTAGAATTTGTAAAAAAAAGTAGGGTACTGTACCTACTAGAAAAAGAACGAGAGTAAATATAAGAAACCGTATAATCCCTAAGACACGTATTCAGAAATTCCAGATTTCTCATAGTATATTGAAACATTTTTCAATACAGAAATTGAATCGTATATTTTCTATCTTTTGAATTTCTTTTTTCAGTTCTTTCTCAAGAAGAGTATTTTCTTCTTCTGTAGAAACTATGTCTTCTCGTGTTTTCATCATTATCCCCCAAACTTAAATAACATCACATCTCCATCTTGGACGATGTATTCTTTCCCTTCCATTTTGACTTTCCCTTTTTCTCTCGCTCCTGCCCATCCACTGAACTCGACGAGATCTTTCCAGTTGACGGTTTCTGCCTTGATGAATTTTTTCTGAAAATCTGTGTGGATCACACCTGCAGCTTCTGGTGCTGTCCAACCCTGGTGGATCGTCCATGCACGAACTTCGATCTCTCCCGCAGTGAAGTAGTACTGGAGTCCAAGAAGATCATAACACTTCTTGATGATGGCATCCATCGGATTCCCTTCGATCCCGAGATCCGCAAGAAATAAAGCACGGTCTTCATCTGAAAATTCGAGCATATCCATCTCGATCTTTGCACTTACGGGAAGAACTGGGATTTTTGTATCCGTGATTCCTGTTATTTTCCTGAGTTCTTTTTCGGAGATATTGACTCGGTCTTCAGTGAGATTCACCGCATAGATAAATGGCTTATCAGTGAGAAGATGGAGATCAGAAATAAGAGATTTTTCTTCTGATGTGAGATCGAGTGTTGACGCGATTTTTCCTTCTTCGAGGTGAGCTTTCAGTCGTGGATATATTTCTTCACGAGCTTTTGCTTCCTTATCTCCAGATCTTGCCTTTTTTGCATTTTCTCCCATACGACGATCGAGGGTATCGAGATCAGCAAAGATGAGTTCGAGATTGATGACTTCGATATCGCGTTTTGGATCGACGGAACCATTTACATGATGTACATTGGAATCATCAAAATCACGGACAACTTGGAGAACCGCATCGACATTTCTGATATGTGAGAGAAACTTATTTCCGAGTCCTTCACCCTTGCTTGCTCATTCCACGAGCCCAGCGATATCGACGAACTCGACGGTTGCAGGGATGATTTTTGCACCATTGACTACGACACGGATCATCTCTAGGCGTTCGTCGTTTACATTTACGATCCCAGTATTGGGTTCGATCGTACAGAAAGGGAAGTTCGCAGCTTCTGCGGCGTATGATTTTGTGAGGGCGTTGAAGAGGGTAGATTTCCCGACATTTGGAAGACCGACGATACCGATTTGCATTCTATAAAAAGTGAGAAGTATAAATAAGATGTTCTATATTAGAACTCGAGTTCCGGTGGATTTTGTATAGACATTTTTATTGGAGGAATATAGTTTGTAAGGATTTTATATCCACCAAAAATACCGATAATAACGATCAGAATAATATATATTTTCAGAACGAGTGAAAGATGTTTTGAATATTCTCGAAAGTTATTGATATCGATCATCACTACGGCCATAAAGCCAAATATGAAGAGAAGAATAACGATGTAAATACCAAAAAGTATAAGATTCACAGGCAAAAAGAGAAAGTATAAAAATTTCCGAAGATTTCTCTATGAGAGTAATGAAAAATCGTAAAAAAACAAGATGAGATGAAAGATCTTGATTCCGACAAGATTTACATATAATCGATCTATATTTTTTGTTTGTGGATTTTTTTCGTTTTTGCATTCTTTTTTCTCTTTTTCTGCTTCTTTGTATTTGGTGGAGATTTTTTCGTGAGAAAATCGGACAACCCTTTCCAAATGCACTTCTTCAGAAATATACTTATACGCCGTGGACCCTCAAAATACTTTGGATTTCGAGAATTACTATTTTTTGTTTCATAGCCCTTATTTTCTGCAGTTTTCAGATCCCACGAGAAGTACATGTATTTTCTAAAACTGGAAATAGTATTATTTTGGTTTTGGATATTTCTCGATCGATGTTGACGGATGATATCTCCCCGAGTCGCAT
>CANBWW010000083.1 GCA_947373235.1 Candidatus Altimarinota bacterium
GGTTATCAGCAATGTAGTTACCGCTGGTATTGGTATGGTTTTATTTTATCGTGGAAAATGGAAACATAAAAAAATCACCGAGGAAGAAAAGTTTGAAGAGAAAATATCTGAAGAGTCGATTATCGAAGAGGGGATTCGGTAGATTCTCAGTGTTATATTTAAAAGAAAATCGTTTGCACCGAATTAAGAAATAAATATCATAGATCCATATTTTTATAAACTCAGATATGGATCACACTAAAAAGTCACTCTCATCAGAACAGACGAAAGAAATCCTCACCATTTTGAAGGATCGTTTTGAAAAAAATATGAATCGTCATGCAGGTGTTGACTGGAGTTGAGTAGAGAAAAAACTCTCCTCTCAGAGTGAGAAACTCTGGTCTCTGAGCGAGATGGAAAGAACGGGAGGCGAGCCAGATGTCGTCGCTTACGATGCCAAGACTGGTGCGTATAATTTCTATGATTGCTCGTCTGAGAGTCCTCTCGGTCGTCGAAGTTTGTGTTATGATCGTCAGGCACTCGATGCGAGAAAGGCGAACAAACCCGAAAATAGCGTCATGGATATTGCGAATGCTCTCGGGATAGAGATACTTACTGAAGAGGAGTACAATCAGTTACAAAAAATCGGGAATTTTGATCTGAAAACTTCCAGTTGGCTCCACACTCCGGCTGATGTAAGAAAACTCGGTGGAGCGATCTTCGGAGATCGTCGCTATGATCGCATTTTCATCTATCACAATGGTGCTGATTCATATTATGCTGCACGAGGTTTTCGTGGATCGCTGAAGGTCTAAGTTATCCCCTAATATCTAAAATGATACAAGGGGGCTTTTTTGAGTTATGATAAGTAATAATACTTTTAAATTAAATTATTTAATTTTTTAAATGGCGTTCAGCAGCCTTACGAACACCTATCACCCATGTACGAAGTGTATCGCCTTTATTAGCTGGGAAGAAATCTTTTCTATTAGCTAATTTTCCAATAATATTTTCAACTGAATACTTATTCTTTTCATATAAGAGTTTATCAATATCAGTAATCAGATTTTTCAAATTTTCTTGAGATTCATTTTTGATGAATAATAGGACTATCTTATTGGGAGTTACTTCCGTGTAGGTATTTTTTCAAAGATAATGAAGTAAAATCCGAAGTGCTGGGTATTTGTAGGTTCTTTTAAAAAAACATCTACGTATCAACCAAATACAAAAAATAATGAAAACAATGAGAATAATGAGGGCAACAAAAGGATTAATACCAATAGTATCTGCTGTGTAAGATATGGGGAAGGTCCGAATTATCTTTGAGCTTACTCATTTTCCATCTTTTCCAATGTAAGATACATCAATTTTTGCTGTGATAGTTTGATGCTTTTCAATACTACGGACTTCTTGCCAGAATTGAATATATCAATTCTTTTCAGTAAGTTTTTTCGCATAGTATTCTCATGGTGACCAATATTTTATAATTTGATTCCCTTGATCATCATAACTTTTGTATGGAAATCCATTCCATATTGGATTGAACACTCTTGTCGTTCATGGAAGTACGTTCCCATCACTATCATTAAAAGGAAGATAATCCGTTACTTTTTCTCAGATAATGGCACCAAGATCATTTTTTATTGATTCCTTGCCAATTCACAAGAGTTGCTTTCAATTCTCATCTATAAGAGTGATTTCCCCCTCAGGCTTAATATGTGTTGTACCACTATTTGTGAATGGAATATTAAAATCAATAGCAAACAAACCTCAGCTTTCATAATCAGATGAACTAATATTTGATAGAGTACGGACTCACACGTCAAAAATTTTTGGTATATCTACAATACAGGATGAGTTAAAACTTCAATTTACTATATCAACAAGTATACACGTATTTATTGTGGATGCATTATCTTCTTTTATAGCTCCACCTGGTCAAGAAATGGTAATTCAAGGAGCATTAACACCCCCATTCATCGTTACAACCCCTCAGATATTGAGAAGAATAATAATACCATAGTCAACATTTACTCAAACACCAACGCCTGTAGCAGAGTTTACTCATCTATACTTAAAAAATACTGCTCAATAATGTCCACCTGGAGGAGCATCTTGAGGAATGTTTATGGTAAAAGAAATATCATGTGAACTATGTGGTCCAATTATAAATGAAGGTGTACTTATCGTAATCCAACTTGCAAGCTGCTGATCTGGATATGCCAACTCACTTTTTTTTACAAATTGTGGAACACCGCTCGTTCCATTAGAAATAAAATCAGATTTCCCAGTATCGATAGTAAGTGTTTTATCCGTATTGTTATAAAAAGTTGCTGTACGTGTTAGAGAATCCCCCTTGTTTCCATCGAGTTCATATTTTACTGGCGAATAACTTAAATCAATGCCAGTTGCAAAGCTAGTGTCTATGAATATACATGAAAAAAGATTTATAAAAATCAGGAAACCTAAGCAACGGAGAAGGTGTAAAAATGGTGTAATATGCATATAATAAATTAAGATATTATTTAATTCTATATGAAATTTAGAAAAATCAAAAAAAGCCCTGAGGAAAACCCAAGACTTTTTTTATTTATTCCTTATGAAAATATAATTAAAAGTTGGCTACAACTGTAAATGTAACTTTATCCTGATAGTTTCATGCTGGTGTTTGAGCATTGGCAGTTGCAGAAACTGTAAAATTTACATCATCTTGACCAGAAGAAGGTTGTGGTTTATTACAGCTGTATATAAGATTTTCCGTTGTATTATTATTTACTTGTGTTGCAGAAAGAGCTCATGTTTGAGCAAATCAAGTTACTGTAGAGTCAGCAGTTCCAAGTGATGAAGCAAACGTGTAACTTTCAGCAAGTCAATCAGCAGTAAGATTATTAATCTGCGTACCAGCTGATGTTGTACTTGTGAGACCTCCACTTTGTGAACGAGCAGTTATGGTAAGACCATTCACAGAATTTGTACCTACTTCAATAGTGAGACCTGTAGAAGAGGCAACCGAAGGACTAAGAATACCAAGGTCAAGAGTATCTTTCGATATAGACATACTTGCTATCGGAAGGACTTGTGCTTTTACAACAATACCACTTATAGTTCCAGTTGCAGATCATGGAAAGTTTCCATCCCAAGTTATTGGTGCTGATAGTGCACCAGATCCAATAACTGTACCAGTACCAATGACCGATGAGGCAAAAACAGATGCTCCACTGGAAAGGGAACCAACAAGCAGGAGTGCTGTACCTGCGAATGCCATGGCACTTTTTATATTTGTATGCATATGAAAAATATAAATAAATAAAAACTATATAACGATTAGAATCATATATGAGAGTATTCTATCATAATTATATATCATAAGTCAAATTTATTATATAAAATACATAATTTTACCTTTTCAATCTA
>CANBWW010000084.1 GCA_947373235.1 Candidatus Altimarinota bacterium
GGGCTATTCGCCAGATCAGTTGCTACGATCACGAGTCCTGGAGGAGTGGTTGTAGGAGTAGTAGTGGGAGTACCTGTCGTACTTGGTGGTGGAACATAAGAACCGCCTCCGCCACCACCTCAACCACCTCCGCCACTCGAAACTGGTGTACAATCGTAACCGTATCCAGAAGTACCTATGTAACCGTATCCAGAACAGCTTTGTCCTGCAAGAGGCGTCGTACTAAAAGTACCGAACACACCAGATGCAACACCAAGACCTGCAACCGCTACCACAGTAGCAAAAGCAAGCGCTCTCGGAGTAGAAAATCCAATAGTATTGAAATTCATATGTAAAAGAAAAGAAAGAATAGAACCGCTCCAAAGTGACCAGTTTTGGATTCAGAGAAATTATATGGAAAAAGAATAAAAATCAAAACAACATCACACAATCTTCACAGAGTTCTGAGAAGAAAAAATATACCTATCTTTTTTTAGGAAATATGTTTCTTTTTTCAGCTTTTTTCAGCCTTTTTCCATATACAGATACTCACAAAAATACAAGAAACAGATACAAAAGATGCAAATACAAAAGCAAATTCTGTCAGATTTTGCGTAAAAAATACCACCACTCATCCAAAGCAAAGAAGGAAATACAGAGGAAAAATCGACACTTTCCATGCAGTAAGTATCTTCATATAAAGAGAAAGGAATCCTATAGAAACGGCTGCAAATCAAAGAGATCGAAACAAATCATATGGAACCACGAGTCACGCTTTCATAAATGAAAGAAGTATTTCTCCGAAATACGGCAAAAGAAAAAATGCACAGAAATAGGCAAGAATATTCCATAGAAATAACTGAAACACATATCATCTGCGTTGATCCATTATTTTTGTATCCAAAAGTGCTGGACTATAGACGGTTTCGACGATCGCGATGATAAAAATAGCGAACTTCGTGATCACTGATACTGAAGCATAGATGGCAACATCGGAAAGTGGAAAGAGATATTTTACGAGTAAAATATCTACATTTTGTAATAAAACAATCACAATGGTGACGAGAAAAAATACCGAGAGTTTTCCAGAATCTGATTCTTCTGAGATATGGGAAATGTGTGCTTCTGATTTTTCAATCTGAGACTTCGTAATATACCAATAAAGAAAAAAAATAATAACGCCAGGGAGAACGATCGATCAGAGTGCTACGGAAAGCGAAGGTACGTAGAGTGTCCCACTCGTGATAATCAGTCGTGCAAGTGCTCAGAGGGAAGATATCAGTCATCCATAAAAAAATAACTCTCGTGCCTGAAGTAAGGCAGAATAAGGAGAAAGGAGAAAAGAAAGAGCAACTGAAAATAAGAGAAAAGTATACAAAATCCAAGAACGAATATCTAAAATCCAGAGCAAACATGGGAGTAAAAAGATGAGCAAAGTCAAAAAGAGAAAAGTATACCTCAGTGACTTCTTTTGGGTTTTTTTCATCATAGCAGTGGTGAGCTCTTTTTGATTTCGAAATTTTATCAAGAGCGTGTACCCATATGCCATACTCGGTATAGAGAGGATCATGACGATGCTCGAAAAAACTGAGAAAAGAGCAAAATCTGAAGCACTCAAATGTTTCAGAAGGATAGGATACGTGAGATAGTTGATCACTCACGAAAAAATCGTAAAGAGAGACAGTGAGAATACTTGGCGAATCTTAGACATATTTGGTGATTAGGAGCAGCTATACAGGGTGAGAATATTATTATCGACTTCTTTTTTACACTCGCTTACTTTATCAAGCCACTTATAGTTCTGAAAATCGGCACATTCTTTCATAAGGAGTACATGAGAGAAATTATATTTTCTGATTTCGTTGAAGTCATGATTTTTAATGAATCATTCTATTGATTGACTCTGAGTATCCGTCGAATTTGTATAGAGTATATTTCCAACTTCGATATTATCCGAAGATACGACGGAAAGAGGAGCGAGGAGTCATTGGATCGGATTGGATATCGGGGATCTTCCCATCCATGTACAACCTATATAAGAATGCCACGGAAGAGCCAGAATTTTTGTATTTTGTACTGCGATACCTCAGGATTGGGTAAGAAACATATTTCTCAGAGAGGAAAACTCAGTCGGATAGACCGTCGTACGAAGTTGACTATGATAACCAAAAAGTGGACCTGGTGACCATATGATAAAAACCATAAATATAGCTATCATCAGGGAATATCTGACTACGATATCCTTTCCGTATTTCTCGAATAAATATGCAAGACCGAGAAGAAAGCCGATCCCTTCTAGGATCATGAGGATTCATATCCACTTCTGAGGTTCACGATATCCCTGCCAGAGTGGCACATAGTCGATCATCCAGTGAGTCACTCCCAGAGTAAGTGGAGACACTATACCCAGACCGAAAAAAAGAGAAAGAAAAGCAAGCCCACCTACAAAAATAAGGAACTTCTTTTTTTGGAGGATGTGTCCACTGATATCGATAAAGTTCCTACTCTTTGCGAATCCGTAGAGAACCAAAAGAAATATGATTCATCCAGCAATATACCACAGAGAAGAGAGAAGGAATATATTTACATACTGTGTTCCATATCTTTCTCCCCAAAATCCATACAAAAGCAAATTCGTAGCAATCGGATCAAGTGGCGCGATCGCCTGCGTCTGAAATGCTTCGAGATTCGCAGAAGAGAAACTCTGGATCGACTGGACACTATTTTGTACTCAGAAAAATCATGCCAAAAGCCAATTGAGATTCAACACTCACACAATCAAACACGACAAAAACATGTACATATATTCTTTTCTGGATCTGAGGAACAGAACAGTGAAAATTCCAAAGATAAACAGTATCATATAGGAGGCATGGAGAAAAAGATTCAATGCGAGACCAGAAAAAATACCTACCACTATCGCCTTTCGAAGTCAGAAAGATCAGGGAGAAAAAAGAAGAAAATAGATCACATATCCAAGCAGGATAATCCCCAGGTAGATGACAGGTTGGACCATCATCCGCTCATAGGCAAAGGGATTCAAGAGAAAAAATATACCACCAAATACCTCAAGTATTTTTCTATATTTTGGAGCATATATATCCGATATCTTTCGAGCGAAGAGCATCCCGAGATATGCAGAAACAAGCAGAATAAAGAAAAATGAGAGTTTCGTTCCCCACACATACCCAAAAAGAGTCGTTGGTAATTGCTGTATGAGAAACCAAGCATTATGGAACCAATCTATCTGAGTAGAATTAGTGGCAACAAAATCCAGAAGCAATATCCCTCACGCAGACCAGAT
>CANBWW010000085.1 GCA_947373235.1 Candidatus Altimarinota bacterium
GTGAAAAGTTGAATTCGTATTACAAAATAATTATGCCCTCTTCGAAAGAAACTATGTGTGAAAGGTGCGACTGACTCTGTTGTCGTGTTTATGATATTTTTGATACAGAAACTGGAAATCACATAAAAAAAGCAGGTGAACCGTGCTGACATCTAGGTATAAATAATAGATGCAATATTTATAAAAAGAGATCAGAATATCCGGGCTATAGAGAATCCTGTGATCAATATGATTGCCTTCAAGGAGGTCCAATCGTGACGATATTTGCACGCCGTATAGATGATGATTTTCCTATGAAATATGGGATAATCTCTTCCCTTTTAGAAACCATCAGAACACGGATTAGCTATGCTAAAAATATCGATGAAGAAGAAAAAATACTCAAATTTAGTGAGGAACTTCTCTCAGAAATAAAAATAGATGAAAAAATTCATCTATCAGTAAAAGTCGCACGGATAAAAATTCAACTTTGGATCAATCCTGATATTATTTTGTAAGGATCTCATAACCACTTGGCGTAACGAGAATGGTATGTTCCCATTGAGCTGAGAGACTTCCATCCTTCGTGCGCACTGTCCATTCGTCTTTATCGATTTTTCCAGCATATTTCCCGAGATTAATCATCGGCTCGATAGTAAAAATCATTCCTGCTTGCATTTTTGAACCACTATTGCGATCAGCCTTGTGATACACATATGGTTCTTCATGAAACTGCACACCCACTCCATGTCCAGTATAGTCTCGAACTACAGAACACCCTTGAGATTCTGCATATTTCGCGATCTCGAAACCGATATTTCCAAAGAAATTTCCAGGTCGAACCTGAGCGATTCCGATTTCCCATGATTTTTTTGCCACATCGATGATTTTTTGTGCACTTTCAGAAACAACACCAACCGTAAACATACGAGAAGCATCACCGAAAAATCCATCGACGATCGTCGTCACATCGATATTCAAAATATCCCCCTCTTTCAGAATCTGATCTGCAGTCGGAATTCCATGACAGATAACGTCATTCAGAGAAATACAGGTACATCGAGGATATGCTCATTTTCCTCACCATTTGTTTGCACCAAGATAATCTATACAAGCAGAAACTCCTCCATTTGAGAGGATAAATGTATTCATGATCTGATCAAGTTCGAGCGTAGAAATACCAGCTTTTACATACTGACCGATCATATCGAGTGTCCGAGCTGTGAGCTTACTCGCCTTTCGGATTCACGTGATTTGTTCTGGAGTTTTAATAAGGATTTTTCCCATTGTTTGAAAGATTTTTAAAAATTATTTGAAGTATAGGAAAAACGGAATATATTGCAACTAATTGACTAATATAGTATTTTATGGAAAATCTAAATGAACTCTATACTCAAACAAGAATTGGAAATTTTACAGATGATGTTTCTGCACATTTAGCACATCAAATCCATATTCCAAATTCTGAAAATCCGAAACTCCATGTAAGTGAAGCAGATATTTCTTTTTCTGCATTTGAAAAAGATGAACTCAATACCGTTCAAAAAACTCTCATATTACTCGTTATTGCCAATTCACCATACGATGACTATCTTCTAGAGGATATGAATGTCGTTATTCTTCCATCTCACCCAATTTATAGACTCAAAGATAATGATCAAGGCGAGATTTTTTGAAACTATATAGTAAATGCGAAAGTGTATTGTCTGTATCAAGCCTATACCTTACTCGCATCAAAACTATGAAAAAGAAATACTTCTCTTTTTCGGATTTTATTTATCTGTACCTGTCTCTGACTTTGGGAGAAGAAAGTTCCCTCAGAAGTCATACTCTGGCCAAATACAGAAAAAATCCACTGGGAAAATATGATCGAGACTCTCTGTGGGAATTTTTCAGAAGAATCAATGATAGATTTCGGAGAAAATGGCTATGGAAAAATTATCGAAGAACTCAAAATACATTTTAATAAAAAAATAGTAGAGGAAGTTCCCGAAAATATCATGAATGAATTATACAAACAAATGGGTATTATAGAAACACCAAAGTTCCCAAATGCCTCTGAGATAATCCAATGAATAATCGATAGCACCACTAACCAATAACCTCTCTCGGGCGGCTTCCATCTGCAGGACCAACAATACCAAGATTTTCGAGAATATCGACGACACGAGCAGCACGACCGTATCAGAGTTTGAGATGCCGCTGCAGCATAGAGGTGGAACATTTTCCAGAAGATCTCACGAGTTCGATAGCTTCTTCGATGATTTTCGGATCTTCTTCAAATGCACTATTACCAGCGTTATCACCACCCACACTTCCCTCCCAGTTTCCACGATCTCCAGCAATGATCGAGTGGTCATATATATCTTCGAGCATAGCAGGATCGATCGTACGTTTTATGTGATTCACAACTCGTTCCACTTCATCAGTTTCCACAAGTACTCACTGAAGACGATTCGCCATCATAGCACCCGTGGGAAAGTAGAGCATATCTCATCTTCACAGTAAATCTTCTGCACCGATAGAGTCGAGAATCGTACGAGAGTCTATATTCGAAGCAACGGTAAATGCTACTCGTGAAGGAACATTTGCCTTGATCAAACCAGTGATCACATCAACTGAAGGTCGTTGTGTTGCGAGGATAAGATGGATACCAGCAGCTCGAGCCTTTTGTGCAATACGGGTAATGCTCGCTTCCACCTCTTTTTTATTTCCACTCATCATCAGATCAGCAAGTTCATCGATAATGATGACAATGACTGGCATTGCTTCTTTTGTATTTACCTTCGCATTGTATTCCTCGAGATTACGGGCATTCACTCACTTAAATACTCAGAGTCGGCGTTCCATCTCAGCGACTGACCACTTGAGTGCATTGAGAGCTTTATCTGGAGAGTTGATAACAGGGGTTAGAAGATGTGGAATCCCATCATAGATCCCAAGTTCAACCTGTTTCGGATCGACCATAATCATACGAAGTTCAGACGGAGTATTTTTATAGAGCATCGAAAGGATAAATCCATTCATCCCCACAGATTTTCCAGATCCGGTTTGTCCAGCAATCAGAAGATGTGGCATCTTCGCGAGATCACCAACAATAAAGTCACCATTTATATCCTTTCCGAGAGCGAGAGCGAGTTTGGATTTGTATCCTGTAAAGCTTTTATCTTGAAGCACTTCGCGAATACCCACCGTATCACGTTTTTCATTCGGAACTTCGATACCAACAAGACCAAGACC
>CANBWW010000086.1 GCA_947373235.1 Candidatus Altimarinota bacterium
GATGAGATGAATACTGTTTTATCTCAATCGAGCCCATTCCAGGAAGATACTTCAACAGGAAATGATCTTTCTCTTCCCGAAGTTTCAACATCTGGAACTATCCAATAATCCTCACATTTTCAATTCTTTTTTATGCGTAAAACTCTTATAGCGGTTACTGTGGTTGCCCTGATCCTTTCTCTTCTGAGTACTGGAGTCCTCGTTTTTGTTGAGTCAAATGCTCCTGCTGCAGTTGTTTCTGGTGAAGCTGATGCTCAATAATTTTTTCTTATGCCTGATATTACTCCAGAACAAAAACTCGATGAAATCTATCGGATTCTCAAAAATCAAGAAAAGCGTCGAAAGACGGAGTTCTTTTATCGTATTTTTAAGTGGATTATCATCGCTTGTTTGGCCTTTTTTGTAGCTACGAACTCGGCGTGGATACTCTGAAAACTGACTGATATGATCCTTCCGATCGTCACTGAAAATATGAAGACGATGATGCAAAATACATGAAGTTGATTTCTTGATGAGATGAAAAGTAAACTCTCAGAAAGTATGCAGTCCCCATCATCAGATCGATAAGTTCTTCATTTTATAAATTCCCCAAATACGGGGAATTTCCTTTTTACATTTATGATTGTTACACCACTCTGACATACCGAATTTCTCCTCGATATAGAAAATAAACAGGGAAACAATATTCGATTTCTCATCGATAGTTGGCTTTCTGATTTTGCTGTCGGAGATCTCTGTGAACGTGTTGTGAAAGTAGACTTTGATCATGAAAAAATATCATCGATCGATGCGATATATATTTCTCATGCGCACACCGATCACCTGGATCCGTATACACTTCTCGAAATATATAAGCACGCGAATCCACTCCTTCTCTTACCAATTACACTTTCTTATCTCACCCCTCTTTTTGTCGAATATATCCCGACGATTCAGATCCAGATTTTGAAAAATAAGGAGATATTCATTTTTCAAGGAATAGAAATCACAGGAATCCTTTTCGAGAATGAAGAAATCACGAACGAAGATGATGTTATGGCGATCAGTTTTGCGAATGATCGTGAGATCATTTTTGCGGAGATCGATACACTTCCTCCAGAAACACTCGAAGCTCATAAAACCCTTGATCGACTTTTTACTCGGAAAAAATATGAAACTATTGCGTATATCGCGAGTCGAAATGAACTCGAGTGAAACATAAAAGTGATCGATGCACAAAATGTGAAAGATCGCTTGAATATTAAACGTGAGTATCTCTATGAGAGAAAAGAAGAAATCGAGTGGAATTATGCAAAATGGGAATATGAAGAATTCGCTGATTTTCCAAATTTCTTTCACCTAGATGGATTCGTTCGTGGTTTTATCTGACAAGGACTCATGTACCCAAGTCTCATTTCGAAAGAACTTTCCGAATTATCGATTTTCCCACTCGAAGAAGTCGTCGATCGAGAAATCCAGATCGGAGCGACGTATGATTTTCATTTTCCACAAAAAGCACTCTTGTCAGGTAGGCAGTTTCGTCTCGAAAAGTGAGATATCGAAGCTGGACGCAAAGAATGTTCGATCTGAAAGCTGGATTTTTCTCGCGAAAAAATGCCTATTGAAGTAGAAATATTTAAGAAGTTTTCGCTGGGTCCACTCTTTCCTCGAGAAATCTCGATGGATGATATCGAAAAGAAAAAAACAGAAATACTCGATCTTTTGAATCATCGATTTCTTCCATATTTTTCTGCTTCTCCAGTCGCATCACTGCGCTCTGCACTGATAAAAAATCCTGATGGTGCCTATCGGATCGAGTTCAAAATCTCTGAAAAAGAAAGCTTCATATTCGAATTTTCCTTTGCTTCCGTAGAGTTCTCAGAAGTGCCTTATCGAGAAAATACCAGGATCGATGAAGACTATTGGCTTTCAGATATTCTGGATTATCTCGATGGACGACAGGAACTGTATTCTCAGTTCTGGCATACGCTTCATTCGAAACGAGCGTATCGACTCTGGATGTGTCTCGGAGCGAACTCTCTGAATAATGATCTGGTTTCTAAAAAACACCGATTTCATTTTGAACGAGCAAAACAGGGAAGTACGAGTGAGTCATTTTTTCGAGAAATGACTCAAAATTTAATAAAATAAAACCGCTATCATATTGATAACGGTTTTTTTGAGCTTTCTTTCACTATTTTTGGATAATGTAGTAGTTTCCTAGATTACCCACTCCTGAGCCACTTGTCAGTAGGATTGTATGCTTGCGGATCTTCCCATCTTTCGAAGTACTGAAGTTCTGATCTGCAACCCAAACCTTGGAAACTGTTCCATTGGTTCCGAGTTCAGCAGTCAATACTACAGCTGAATGACTATTTAGACCACTCGCATCATAACTCCAAATTCCAGTAATGGGATCTTGGTGTGTGAATATGGCAATCGCCTTATTAGTGAGTTGTGAAGCATTGATAATAGTAGTTACCTGGGTTCCACGATGCCAATTTGATGTATCACTTCCGACAGTATCTGTCAGAATCTTTACAAGAGCAACGCATTGTGGTGGGGTATAGCCAGTTTCACCAAGTCCAACCCCATTACCAGCAAGTACTTGATAGCTTATGTTTCCATAAGGCGAAGTGCGTGTTGGGAAACCTGGGAGTGTCCACTGAGTTTGTTGATCTAGATAGGCACTTCCTACTTGGTGTTGAAGGATATAATTATCCGTTCCAGATGCGAGCAGGTACCCTGTCGGGAGACTCACATACTGGAGTCCATTTCGAAATGGATTGGTTCGGCTAGAGTAGGCAGAGAGATCAGTATATGCAAAACTGCAAGTACTGAAGAGAACAAGCGATAAAAGTGCTAATTTGGCACCTTTTAACTGAAACATGGTATTTCTCCAAAACTATGAAAAAGAAGGATGCAAATATCTAAAAACATATCTTAGACATATTTTTTCGTATATTTGCAAGACGGAGTTTATTTATTTATTTATTTATTTTTGCAAATTTTTTTCTATAGTTTTTGTGTAGATTTTTATCAAATACCTTTTCCTCTATGTCTTTT
>CANBWW010000087.1 GCA_947373235.1 Candidatus Altimarinota bacterium
TGATAACCAGTTTTTTTGTCTGAAGAAGTTTTTCGAGGATCTCTATATCATGGTCTGCAAGAGGATTTTTGGACTCTACAAGCGTTCCATCCAAATCAGAAAAAATCAGAGATAACTCTTTAAATCTTTCGATAGTATATTCTTTATCAGGATCAGGAAGATTTCGAAATGTATTCAGAAGTCCAGAATCCAGGAGTTTCGATATTTTTTCTTTCACATCAGAAGAGAAAATAGAAACATACTGATAAAGAGGATAGTGAAGAACTCAAAGAAAGCGTTCAAATTTTTCTATCGGCATATGCAGATCTTATACGTTTAATGTAATTATTATTAATTTTTATATAAAAAAGTCAATTTATATTATTTATAAAAATAAAAATGCAAAAATTATTTGCCTAATTTAGATAAATATAGATAATTTATTTTAATATTAATTATTCATTATGCCAATAAATTCTCAATCTACGCATCCTATTGATTGAAGTAACGGTATTTCAACGGAGTCATCAACTCTAAGTAATAATATACAAGATAAAATATCGTCTAATATTATTGCTTCGCCTCTACAAGAAATAGGGAAACTAGAAAGTTCGGAATATCCTTACACTATTTTTTCTCCACAAAACAAAGAACTTATGAGAAAAGAGTTGAGTTTAGCTCAAGAAAGAGAAGCAGATAAAACCTATATAGAAAATATACTCTGAGCAGGAATAATTCTTCTATCCCTACGAGATAAATGAGGAAAACCATGTTGGATTATTTACTATAACCCAACAAAGAAGTCTCTGGAACATTTTTGATGAAAAAATGGATCCGAAACCAATGATAAGAAATTAGTCTTAGAAACGCTCGACAGACTTATTCATACGGATTATTTAGTAAATTCTGTAAGTAATGAGTTATTTGATTTTTCTGGACAAACGATTTTTGATAATGAACCTAAAGAACAATTATTTAGCTTTAGTATACTGAGAAATATATCAAATCAGAAACATGAAGCGAGTAGAATATCAAGAAAAGATTTTAAAGAAAAATGTCTTTCTGGAAGATACCATGTAGTCAGGGGTTCTATAGAACTTAATCAAGACGATAGTGAGGAAGATATATTAAAACTCTGCCAATTATGATTCGTTTCACTGGATCTCACATGGGTATGACAAGAAATCAAAAATAACATCACCCATATAGTGTGAAATATAAAGAATTTTAAAAGATCCGCATCCTATAAAAATCTCGTTAATATCGAAGGAAATGGCAATTTCATGTATCTGGATTCAGCGGAATGATTCGAAAAACTGGAGAATATTGGAGGAGATGCGTATTTTTCTTGTATTCCATCTGGGAAGGGACTTGAGAATTTGAGGAATATTGGAGGAGATGCAGATTTTCATAACGTGCGCTCAGCAGAATGATTCGAAAAACTGGAGAATATTGGAGGATATGCACATTTTCCTATGCTCCCAGAAAGTGAAAGACAAAAAATTCCAGCATTAGTAAAAAAGAAAATGCAAAAATAAAAATTTCCCTATAATAGAACGATCTTAACTTATAGAAATTTGAAACTTCAAAAATACCTCGCACACGCATGAGTTTGCTCTCGAAGAAAAGCAGAAGAATATATAGAAAAGTGACTGGTAACCGTGAACGATATCCGGGCACATATCGGCCAGATTATCGATCCAGAAGTCGACATCGTGAAAGTGGATGATAAGGTCATAGAAGATCAGGAAAATCTCGTATACTACATCGTAAATAAACCTCGCGGTATAGTGACAACCTGTCTTTCATCGGATGAAGATACGGGGATCATGGATATCGTGGATATACCCGAACGTGTCTTTCCGATCGGGCGACTCGATAAAGAAACCACTGGACTCATCATCCTGACGAACGATGGTCGACTTTCGAACTATCTTATGCATCCACGTCACGAACATGAAAAAGAGTACGTCGTGGAGGTCTATGGGAAAATCGAAGAGGACGCGATCGAACGTATGCAAAAATGAGTGATCATCGATGTGAAAGATAATGGTGGACGGCATCGTGGGACACAGTGAGAACATAAGCAAACCTATAGAACTCGTCCATGTGATATCCGTCGACTTTCCAGTTCCAAGTTCACCATCGTACTCAAAGAGGGGAAAAATCGGCAAATCCGTCGTATGGTAGCAGTCGTCGGCTATGACGTAAAAAAACTGAAACGGGTACGTATCGAAAATATATTGCTCTGAGATCTCGAAGAAGGAGCTTTTCGAAAGCTGACGAATCTCGAAAAAACAAAACTTCTCGAAAGAATCGGTGAAAATGAAAAATAAAATAAATCCTTCCAATTGGAAGGATTTATTTTGGGACTTTTACCCTATATCTGCTATTTCATTGAGATATCTTTCTTGAAAAAAAGCTCTATTTTGTGAGACAATTAAGGAAATTCTACTTCTGGTCTGACGACATAGAGAATCAATATTTCAACTCAAAGTTATCTCTTGCGTGCCGTCGAGATGGATTCTGACTCAAGATGCTTCACACATACTTATGAGCTGTTCTGGAGAAGTCGTGCTTTTGATGTTTTTCTTGAGAGCTCGACGAGTCGTAAAAGATATATTTTCAGACCTAGTAACTCATGGAAAACTAAGCACTTTTTCTTCCTCAAGAAGAGCTTCTCGATAACCGCATTTACAACCAATGCAAGGATTATCAGTTCAAGGGAAATCGATAATAATTCAATTTGTCATATCTATATGATGATAGATTAGAATTTAAGTAAAAATAACTATTTTAATTAATTTGTCAAATTATTCAACCTTAGATATAGATTATGCTCATAATATTTTTTTGAAATTTTATAGAGATAGGATAACTTTTCTAACACAGAATAGTTCATAAGTACAAAATAATAAGTTTTTCTTATGCAAAAGTTCGTTTTTTCATACTTTGTAAGAAAACCACACAAACCCTCTTTTTCCATAAATACTTAACATAAGTTACATTATGTTAAGTATTTATAT